>JBARKD010000294.1:0-16755 GCA_049800615.1 Acidobacteriaceae bacterium
TCCGCCGCAAACGCCAGCGACTTCGTCCAAATCCCCCTATCGCAAGTAGCCCCGGGAGGAAACACTCCTCTCCACCCCAAACCCTCGGCGCCGGCGCACTTATCGATAGAGTACTAAGATTTTGCGACAGTTACGCGACGTGACCTACAGTTCAGTGCGGCTTTGCTAGATTTCGTCGGTTTACCGACCCTTTGGCATCCGACTGGGAGAACTGCTAGTTTTCATACAGACGATTGTGCTGCTACGCTATGGTCGCTTAGCCAAGAGCTTGAGGGCAAGTGCCGCTTTAAGGAGATTCCACTATGCAGCAGCCAACCGCACAAGAAGCGTATGACATCGGCGTTGAGGCTTATGTCTACTTCTATCCCCTTGTGACGATGGACGCGACCCGAAGACAGGCGACCAACATCGAAGCTGGAAAAATGATCGCTCGTGGGCCGATGAATTCATTTAGCCACGTTCGCGCCTATCCCACTGCGGAATTCCGAGACGTGGTGCGACCCAACTTCGACACGCTGTATTCCTCCGCCTGGCTGGACCTGACCAAAGAACCGATGGTCGTCTCTGCACCCGACACCGAGGGCCGCTACTATTTGCTGCCGATGCTCGACATGTGGACGGATGTCTTCGCCGTGCCGGGAAAACGCACATCGGGCACGAAGCAGGGTAACTTTTCGGTTGTGCCACCGGGATGGCAGGGGCAACTACCAGCAGGGATAGACAAGATTCAGTCACCAACCCCTTATGTCTGGATTATCGGTCGGACTCAGACGAACGGTCCTAAGGACTACGATGCGGTGCACAAGGTGCAAGACGGCTACACCATCACGCCGCTCTCGCAGTGGGGCAAGACACCGCAACCCGTGAAGGCGGTGATTGACCCGTCTGTGGACATGAAGACTCCGCCGTTGGACCAAGTGAACAAGATGCCTGCCGCCGCATACTTCAAGTACGCTGCGGAACTCATGAAACTGCACCCGCCCCATGTCACAGATTGGTCGACTGTTGCTCGGCTGAAGCGCGTCGGTATTGAACCAGGGAAGAGCCTTGATTTTGAAAAACTCGACCCCAGCGTTCGGCAGGCTTTTGAAAAGGCCGCCACGGATGGGTTGAAAGGGATGTATGCGAAGGTACCGACGGTTGCACGCGTGGTTAACGGTTGGTCGATGAATACCGACACGATGGGCGTTTTCGGCAACTACTATTTGAAACGTGCCATCCTCGCTATGGTGGGCTTGGGTGGGAATCAGCCGGAGGACGCGACCTACCCTTTCAACCTTGCGGATGCGGATGCAAAGCCGCTACTTGGGCAGCACAAGTACGTCCTGCACTTTAACAAGGAAGAGTTGCCGCCCGTCGATGCTTTCTGGTCGGTGACGATGTACGACGAACCAGGGTTTCAGGTGGCGAATCCGCTCAACCGCTTCGCCATTGGCGACCGTGACGAACTGAAGTACAACGCGGATGGTTCGCTGGACATCTATCTCCAAAACGAAAGCCCCGGCTCCGACAAGGAGTCCAACTGGCTGCCTTCTCCTGCAACGGGCACCTTGGGTGTCACTATGCGGCTTTATGCACCGAAGGCACATATATTGGATGGCCGCTGGAATCCCCCGGCGATACGACAGGTTGCGTCATCGAAAACTCGGCCCGCCGCGTAACAATTCACCTCATCAATTTAGCTGGTAGATCGGGGCAAAGTAGAGTTCATCGATGGTTGAGGAAAACAGGCGATTTACGCTCACGACCGAAATTGGCCAGCGAGAATTCCTGTTGACTGCGCATCCGAAAGTTGAGGCCGGTGGACCTGGCGCAGCTAGAATGACCTCGCCTGGTGAAACGGAAGCGGGCACTGCAGGGATGCAACCATGCTCAGGGAAAAGCTGGTGGGGCTCATCGAGACGATGCTCAGCAGCGCGGGAGCCAATCCTCTCGCGCTGCGCGGCAAGAGCCATCGGACGATAGACCCCCATGCCTTGAAAATCCCCGCCCCGAAGGGGCGGAATCTACACTAACGGAGAACGACCCTTCTCCATTTCAGGCTGAGCCAAGACATTCACCTAAACGATTTCACTTGGACGCGTTGGCTAGGTAGAAGCAGTGATGTGCCGCAATCGAGCCGGAGATTGAAAGTAAGCGCTATGCAAACCACATCTTGCCCGACCGTGCCTATGGGAGGGATGCGTCTGCTTCTCCCAGAGTTCGCACCGAGATACCATTGACGCCAATTGCTCATACTCGATTTGAGAACAGTCAGGTTCATTTAAGGAGATTGATGCCGATACCTCTTCTTGTGGTAGGGAAATGAACGCCTATCGTGGAATTTTACACTTATCTCGGCTGAGGGCCAGGTAAGTGACCTGAGGACGGCGCCTCTAGGCACCGAAATGGAAGATTCGGTTACCCGTCAATTTGCCGACGGCTTCTCCACGTGATCGATGACGTAGACGGTTGCACGTGTCTTGGTGGCGTACAGTCTGAGGCCGAGTTGTTCCTGGATGGCTGTGAACAAATCGGGCGGAGGATTCGTGTTGTCGGTTGACGGAGAAGCTTTGAGCATGCCGTTGAACTGTGAATCGTCCGGCGTCCAGTTCAGCATGAAGTCATATCGCCCGGTGAGCCCAGTCTGATTGAGAACAGGACGATCCGGCTTTACGTTTCGCGTGAAGAAGTTGAGAAAGTCATCGATGCTCACATTGAAAGCCGCAATATCCCCACCGGTCTCCCTGCGGAATCCTATTCCCGGCAGGCCCATAGCGTTGCCTAAGCTCGTCGAAAGCTTCGCGCCGGCCTTGCTCACGGAAAGCACGTAAACGGGAAGTTCCTTCTGGTCCCTGTGAAAGGACAGTCGACAACGTTCGGCGAGCAGTTTTTGCAGCATTGTCTTCCACTGGTCAAGGCTCGGAACGCCCTCTCGATCGGGTTCGCCAACGATATCGAACTTGTCCGTTGCCGCCCAAGCGGGCGCCCCAACAAGTTGCTTCGGGTGAAGCCCGTAGGCAAAGATGATCAGATCGTCCAGACTGTTGTTCACCGCTTTGAACTGGCGGCGGCCGAGCAGGACATACTTCCTGGCTTCATCGGGCTTGGTGGGTTTGATTGTCGCGACTTCGAAAGAAGGCGGAGGATTCTGGTCCATCCGCACTACCTCAGGCAGCTTCGGGATGGTCCATGCTGTCTCCGGAGTCGTGCGCGTCAGGACGAGAGGAAAGCTATTCGGCGTCTGGACCCATGTACCGGTAATCGTGGCGCCATCCGGGCTAAGCTTCCCATCATAGGTTGCGCGGTTGGCAATTACTGTCATTTCAACGGCTGTGCCATTGACCCGAGTCGTAGCGACGGGAAAATCAAGTCCCTGATCGATGCTGTGGAAGACGGCCGTATACCCCGCGTCAGACTTTGCAATCACGAAGACAAATCGGATGTCCTGTCCGGCATGCAAGGTGCCTTGCCAGATTGCTGCAAGACCGGGGGCGTCCCCGGGGGAGTTCGAAGGCGCCGTTTGAGCGTGAATGGACGGAGTTCGCAATAAGCAACAGGCGATTGCCACCGTGACGGCAATCATCCGCAAGCGACGGTTCCCTGACCCAGAGCGTGCAAGGTCCGCATTGGCCAGACGGCATTCCCTCAGGGGCTAAAGCCCAGTTGATTTTGTTGGATGAACGTACGGGCTAATGCCCGTACCCTTCAAAAACGGTTAAATGTGGAAGTAGCCGAAACAAACCCCCGACACCCTTGAGCCTACCGCGCTGCGCTGATGAGCATCAACGCGTTCGGAACTACGCTGCAAACTCCATTGGTAGCCGCGTTCCAGCTAGAGCCGTCGGCATAAGTCAGCGAATCCAGATCAACCGAGCTGACCGCCGTGAAATTGCTTAGGGAGAGGTCGCTCGATGCGCGCCCGTTTCCCTCGATGTCCCGAGCCAGCGTGACCTTTTTGGCCAGATCGGGCACAGCCGATGCCAGGGTAAAAGTTCTCGACTTGTCACTGTAGCCGTGCACCGTGAACTGCATGCGAACAATCTCCAGCGCCGATGGGTTGGTCATTGTCAAATGGATTCTTTGGCCAGGGCTGGGGAGTAGCATTCGATCGCGCGGCCGGGCCTCATAATCGGTTTGCTTCTGGGCGAAGAGCCCTCCATGACTTACCTCCAGGCCGATAGGACACCGCTCCGCCAGATTTGGGGAGATGGTCAATGAGCCATTCGTCAATGGCATCGGCTTGGCGCCGTCTTGCCCGATGGCGGCTGTTCCAGCTAGAGCGACTGCGAGCGGCAGGAGAGAGATGAATTTCATGTTTGCCCCCGGAATTGAACAAACGATACCAACACGTTACTCCGGCTGCTTTTGAGATTCAAGCGACCGGCGCTTGCCGGTAAAATTCGCAGCTTCGCGCTTCCCTTTCGCGCAACAGCAAAGGGGCGCGCATACGTTACTTAAGAGTAGAAGCAGATGCGCTCTTCCACGGTGGGAGGCGCTTTGCTAAGTCGAACGATCTGTGCAGTTTCCAGCTTCCTCAGCGCGACCGCTCCACCTTCGCTTCCCCGGCCCTTGCACCTATCGTCGCCACACTAGTTCAAAAGTGATACTGCCAGAACAAAACACCTTCATTACGATTAGGCCAGTCGATGCCTGAGAGTTCTGAGTGCTCGACGAAGTTCAACCCAAGGGAATGAGGTATTCCAATGCGTCTTCTTCCGACATGTGCCCTGCTGTTGTCTCTGTCTGCCGTACCTGCTTTTTGCCAGAGCAACAGCTCCGCCGACAACAACACCGCACTGCCTAGCTCCGCGGGCGATCCGTCCGTGGATTATGCCGCTCTGCGCCAGCGCCTCGCTGAGCAGAACAAGATGCTTAACGACTCGGTCAACTCGCAGCGCGCCATCGTCAAGAAGAACCAGGAGCTGCTGAAGGAAGCGCAAAGGCTTGACGCTTCCAACAAGAAGCTGATGGAAGAAAAGAAGCGGCTCGAGACGGAGAACGTGGATCTCGAGAAGCAGCGTCAGGCGCTCAAGGCCTCGCAGCCCTCGCAAACCCAGACGGCTCAGGTCACGAACTAACCGGCGACTCATGGCGCAATGCACCGGGTTTCATCAGACTCCCGGGAGCGTGAGCGTTGCCTGCGTCTGAGTCTTTTTCGATTGAAGGGGCCAACCTACCTCAACCCTGGGCAGTTGTACCTTTCGGGACTGCTGCTGGCATCGGCCAGCGCAGTCCCGGCAGTATTCCAGGGGCGGCGACGTCCTGGTCACCGGTTTGGCCGAAATCGCCGTTAGTCGCGCGTCGGCAACCGAAGCCTTTGTTCCCGGCCGTGCAAACGGTACTCGCGGCCATTCCACTGCAGTATTCCCTCGAGCCCTTGCGGCAATGTAATGCGAAAAGATGATTGCTTCTCGCCTTTGCTGTACTGAACGCTAATTTCCCCGCCCTCATGCGGCATCGCCGCCTCGAAGCTAGTCAAAGCTCCGGGTTTCGGCGTGATGCGTACCGAGCGAAAACCCGGCGAGCCAGGATGGATGCCGGCTACGATCGTTAGCAGATCGTAGATAGGGTGGGCGCTCCACGCATGGGTGTCGGAACGCGTAGGCTCGTCCTTTTCAGGAGTCGTGGTCAAGCCCATGGCGAGCATCTCACGCCAGGGACCAAGCGTGTCCAGGTAGAGATCTCCCAGTCCAGCCTTGTCGAGCGCTCGCGACAAATAAAATTGCGCGTGATAGTCCACCAACTCCATCTCGACGGCGGCATGCTGGCCGCGATTCGGCGCCGTTACTTTTCGCATCACCTGCGCTTGATCAGCTTGCGGGATGGCATCCGCCAGGACACCGTAGATGTTCGTGTATTGGCCGTAAGTCTTCTGATCCGGACTGTCGGCCAGTAGGCCAAGCCGGGCATTCCAGCACTGGCGGTACACCGCGGCAGAGGCTTGGTTTGCCGCACTGCGGTATTTGTCCGCGAAATACTTCTCACCGAAGGCGTCTTCCATCTCAGCGGCCTGATGCAGCGTATCCACCAGGGTGAGCGTGAGCAGAGCAGACTTGGCTTCATGTTTGTGCCACTCGGCGTCATACGGCAGCGGCTCGAGAAAGCCATCGGCGTATTGCTTCTCCAGGAACCACTCCAGAATCGGCCGCGTACCGCGTAGCAACTGCTTCACAATCGCGCTGTCGGGCCGGTACATCCAGTAGTCGTGGAGCATGTCCACGTAACTGAGGGAGAAATTAGGAATAAATTGCTGCAGCGAAGCGGGGTACCGGCTCTGTGTGATTCCCTCCGGAACTCGTGACTCATCGAACGCATGCAGCGCTTGTAGCGCGAGCCGATCATCGCCTGGAACCGTGTAGGAGATCAGGCTCTGCACCCGCGTATCGTCGATATATTGCAATTGCTCCCAGAACGGGGTGTCCATGTAGGTGTCGTGCGCCCCGAGACGCGCGGTACGCCAGCAAATCTCCCACACGCGGGCTAAGAGTGGATCGCTCGATTGGAAGCTGGCCCGCTGCACGAACGGAAAAGCGGTGAAATTGGCATTCAGGCTTTCCAGGCGCAAAGGCTGATTTCCGGTCTTTATGTGGAGTTCCAGAAAACGCCAGGTGCGAAACCACAACGGGGTAAACGTGCGCCGCGATCCGCCGTCCGCCACGAACTTGTCGAACTGGCCCAGCACGATCCGATCCCCAACCTCGTTCCGGTTCCCGCGGTGATGGTGGGCATCGTACAAGGCTTCGGTGTAGCCAATATCAATTTGCGAACCTGCTCCTTCACTGACCGTCAGCTCCGGAAAGCCGGTCACCATCGTTCCCCGATCCAGCAGAATTTCTACTTCGCTTTGAGCTGGAACGGCCACCGCTTTCCCGGGAAAATCCTTCCCAGCGGGCAGATTCGTGCGCACCACTTTTCCCACAATGGCCGGCGCGAATTCCATCGCCGGCAAAGTATCCGGAACCAGGTCCCACCGGTTGTGCGAATCGTGACCCGGCGCCACAGCCGTGCTGTCTTTGGGATAAATCGTTTCCCGCATCGCTCCCGCGGCCGTAACCCAATGGGAAGCTAGGGAAGGCTTTGGCTCTTGCCAATCCCAGTCATAGAGCTGTGCGTCCAGTCGCTCGCCAGGGTCGGCAGCCCAGTAGAACATGAACCCATTGGCCATCCGGGGAATGAAGGTTTGGCCGGCTTCCGGCTCGACCTGCCAGCTCGTGTTTGTATCAGCGGCGGATTCAGCATCGCTGTCACCCTGCATCAGAAAGGCCGTGCGCTCGCTGATGACAGCCAGCGGGGCATAGATCCCAAAGTTAAAAACCGTCGCGCCGATGACGTTGTCCCCGGCGTGGAGCGCCGGGGCCAAATCGAAGGTTTCATAACGCCAATGCTGGAGATCTCCTTTCGCAGGACCTTCGCCAATCCGCCGCCCATTTACATAGAGGAGGAAATGGTTGTCAGCGCTGACTTCGACGAGGAAGTGGGCTGGCGCCGCCTCCAGGTGCAGGATCTTGCGAAAATGGAAGACGCCTGGTTCGCGCAGCGGCGCGGTAGGATGAGAAATCCATTCTGCCGTCCAGTGCTCGTGCGGACCGGCATGAGATGGAGAAACCCAGCTCAGAAGAAACAGCAGGATGACCGAGAAGTCACGCCGCAATTCAAGTTTTCCCTTCAAAGGCTTACAGTAAGAAGAGATCATACGATATGAGCGAGATCAAAAGCGCAGAGTTGCAACAGCAATTTGCCAGCGACAATTACTCCGGCATTTGTCCGGAAGCCTGGGCCGCCATGCAAGCGGCCAATCGTGGCCACGTTTCAGGCTACGGCGACGATCCCTGGACGGAATCGGCAGCGAACGCGTTCCGCGAACTGTTTGCCACAGACTGCGAGGTTTTTTTCGCCTTCAACGGCACGGCGGCCAATTCCCTGGCGCTGGCTTCCCTTTGCCAGTCCTACCACTCCGTGATCTGCTGCCAGTCTGCTCACGTTGAAACGGATGAGTGCGGAGCGCCGGAATTTTTTTCCAACGGTTCCAAGCTGGTGGTTGTCGATAGCAAGGACGGAAAGCTGACTCCGCAGGCACTCCACCAGATCGCGTCCAACCGCACCGATATCCATTTTCCCAAACCCCGAGCGGTGACTATCAGCCAGTCTACGGAAACCGGGCGCGTTTACACGGTAGATGAGCTGGGCGCACTTGCGGAAGTATGTAAAAACCTTGGGCTTCGTCTGCACATGGACGGAGCGCGCTTCGCCAACGCCTGCGCCGGCCTGGGTTGTCAACCGGCGGATCTTACCTGGAAGAGCGGCGTCGATGTGCTTTGTTTTGGCGGAACCAAAAATGGAATGGCGGTGGGCGAAGCGATTCTGTTCTTCGATCCCAAGCTGGCGGAAGACTTCGATTACCGCTGCAAGCAGGCGGGACAGCTGGCCTCCAAAATGCGCTTTCTTGCCGCCCCCTGGGTGGGCATGCTGGAGAGCGGTGCGTGGCTGCGCAATGCGAAGCACGCCAACGAGTGTGCGCGCTACCTGGCGCAGGGGCTGGAAGATATTCCCGGCGTCGAGATCGTCATGCAGCCTGAGGCGAATGCCGTCTTCGTCCATGCTTCGGACGAAGTCCTTGATGCCATGCGGCAGCGGCGCTGGAAGTTTTACACGTTCATTGGAGGCGCAGCGCGCTTTATGTGCTCCTGGGACACAAACCGCAAACGGATCGACGAATTTTGCCGCGACTTACGCCTGTGCGCGGAGCCAGCCGCGGTGCATGCGCGATGACCTGTTCAAAGTCGTTTTGACCGCAACTGTCTTAGCGGCTGCCCATGCGGCTCCGCAAGAACTTCGGCCAGATGGAACGCGCGGCGGCCGGTGGCCTGCAGGATTTGCTCGCGGCAGCTGAACCCGTCGGAGACGATCAAGGTCTGTGGATCCGCCTGGCGCACTGCGGGCAGCAACACTCGCTCGCCGATAGCCTGGGAGACTGCATACTTTTCCGCCTGAAAACCGAAGGGACCGGCCATGCCGCAGCATCCCGCGTCCAGCATTTTCACCTCTGCGCCCGTTTTGCGAAGCACGCTCTCCTCACATGTCATCTTCATAACCGCTTTATGGTGGCAATGCCCATGGACGAGTATCTTCTGTTGCAGTCGCGGTGGCTGATACCCCGATGCATGCTGCTCGAGAAATTCGCTTAACAGGAAAGTCTGACGACGCAGGCGTTCCGCACGCGGATCCTGAGGAAACAGGTTGCGCAACTCATCGCGAAAGACCGAAGCGCAACTGGGCTCCAGGACGACGATGGGCAGGCCCGCATCGATTTCGGACGCCATCGCCTCGAGGATCTGTTGCAAAGATTGCCTGGCCTGAGCCAGCATCCCGAAGTCGTACAGCGGCCGGCCGCAACACAGCTTCTGCCGAGGCACCATGACACGGAAGTTTGCGCGCGTAAGTACTTGCCATGCAGCACGGCTAGCCTCAGGCCTAAAGTAATTGTTGAAGGTATCGGCCCATAAAACAACCGCGTTCCCTTTGCTCTCGTTTGGCTGTTTCCTCGCCCATCGTTGGAAACTGACTGGCGCCAGACGGGGGAGCTGCCGCTGCGGAGCCAAGTCGAGCGCTTTGCGGAGAAAAGGCTGCGAGACGGTGCTCAGCAAATTGGAGAGACGCGGAGCCATGGAGCCCAACCGTGCCCAGCGGTCGATCCTGCCGAAGGCATAGGCATGAAGGGGGCGGCGCTTGTCCTCATAGTAGTGGGAAAGGAACTCGGCTTTATAAGTAGCCAGGTCGACATTCGCCGGGCACTCCGCTTTGCAGGCCTTGCATGCCAGGCACAGATCAAGTGCCTGCTTGACTTGTTCGTTTTTCCAGCCCCGCTCTACAACCTCACCCTGCAGCATTTCAAAGAGCATGTGGGCGCGTCCGCGAGTACTATGTTCCTCTTCCAGGGTCACCATGTAACTGGGGCACATGACCCCACTATCCAGCTTGCGACATGCTCCGACACCAATACAACGCGCGGCCGCGCTCGAAAAAGAGCCCCCATCTTCCACGAATTTGAAGTGCGTCTCCGGCTGCTGCGGCTGGTAGTCCGCTCCCAGACGAAGATTCTCCGTTGGCAGATAGGCATCCACAACTTTGTGCGGATTCATTTTGTTGAACGGATCCCACACCGCTTTGAATTGCCGGAATGCGTTCACTAACTCTGGCCCAAACATTTTGTGCAGCAGGGCGCCGCGCGATTGCCCATCACCGTGCTCGCCGGAAAGAGATCCACCGTAACTAACCACCAGATCGGCAGCCTGTTCGACGAAAGCGCCGTACTTGCGGATCCCGGACTCGCTTTCGAGATCGAAGGTGACGCGCATGTGGATGCAGCCGTGACCGAAATGGCCATAGAAGGCGCCCTGATAACCGTATTCATTCATCAGGGCGCGAATGTCCCGCAGATAAGCCCCCAGTTTTTCCGGCGCCACAGCTGCGTCATCCCAACCTTCCCATTGCGGAGGCGCACCTGGAGCAAATGCTGCCGCCCTTGGTCCAGCTTCCCGCAAATGCCAAACGTGCCGGGCCTCAGCCGCGGTGTAGAGCCGGGTGTTGGGGGGATCGGAGTTCCCTTTCAGAAGCTCGATCAGCCGTTGGGCCAGAGCCCGAGCATGATCCGGATCATCCGATCCAAACTCCACAAGAACGATGCCGCGTCCCTCAGGAAGCAGCTCGAGCTGGGGAGCGCCTTTTTGGCGCAATCCATCCACGATGCTTCCTTCGAACCCCTCGAAACCAATCGGCTCCAGGGTGAGAATCTCGGGAACGTGATCGGCAGCCACGAAAGCATCCGGATATCCAATGCCCACCAGGGCCCGATGTTGCGGGCTGGGGATGAGTTTGACTTTGGCCTGGAGAACGGTCACGCAAGTGCCTTCGGTTCCCACCAGGGCGCGCGCCAGGTTGAAGCATTCGGGCAGCAGGTCGTCGAGGTTATAGCCGGATACCCGGCGCGGAATCCGGGGAAAACGTGCCCGTATCTGATCGGCATATCGCTCCCCTATGGCACGCAGTGCGCTCAGGATTTCCGCGTGACGGCCGCCTTCGCGCATAATGCGGCCCAGGTCTTCCCTGCTTGCCGGGCCCACGGTCATCTGTGTTCCGTCGTAAAGCAGAATGCGCAATTCTTCCACGTTGTCGACCGTCTTGCCGCCTAACAACGAGTGAGTACCGCAGGAGTTGTTGCCGATCATCCCGCCGATGGTGCAGCGGTTGTGGGTAGAAGGGTCAGGTGCGAAGGTGAGCTTGTGCACCTCGGCCTGAGTGCGCAGCGTATCCAAGACAACCCCAGGCTGCACCACGGCAAATCTTTCCGTCGGGTTCAGCTCGAGGATTCGATTCATGTACTTGGAGAAGTCAAGGACCACGGCCACGTTGCAGCACTGGCCGGCCAGGCTGGTGCCTGCGCCGCGCGGTAAAACGGGAGCTCCGTACTTGCGGCACACTGCCATCGCCGCAATCACGTCCTCCTCATCGCGGGGCACAACCAGGCCGATAGGAATTTGCCGGTAATTCGACCCGTCCGTCGAGTACATGGCGCGGCTTCCGCGGTCGAAACGAACTTCGCCCCGGATGGCCTGCTGGAGTTCCTTCTCCAGCTCAGCCGCTTGAGCGAAAACATCCACAGGCTTGGCATGAGAACTGAGCGGCAACGGGGTGAGTGTTGTCATGGATAGCTTAGTGTTTTGCCGGCGCGAGAGACTGGAGGGCGGCGGTTACTCCGCCGGAGTGATGGGGAACGCCCGCCAGGCGCAGCCCCATTTCGACCCCGCTGAGCGTGCCTGCCAGCATCAAATCATTGAAGCTGCCCAGGTGCCCAATGCGAAAAACCTTTCCCGCAAGCCGGGAAAGCCCCGCGCCGAGCGACATGTCGAAATTCTCGAGGATGATGCGGCGCAGGCGGTCTGCATCGTGATCCGGCGGCGTAAACACCGCCGTCAGCGAGCTGGAATATTCGCGCGGCTCTTCACATACAATTTCCAGGCCCCAGGCGCGCACCGCCGCGCGGGTCGCTTCCGCATGCCGCAGATGGCGGCGAAAAACATTGGCCAGACCCTCTTCCTGCATCATCTTCAACGCTTCTCTCAGCCCATAGAGCAGGGTGGTCGCAGGGGTGAATGGGAAAAAACCGGTGCGATTAGGGCCCAGCATTTCTTGCCAGTCCCAATAGGACCGCGGTAATTTCGCGCTGCGATTGGCTGCCAGTGCTTTTTCGGAGATGGCGTTAAAACTCAAACCCGGCGGCAACATCAGACCCTTCTGCGAGCCGGCTACCGTCACGTCCACGCCCCACTCCTCGTGACGATACTCGATCGACCCTAGCGACGAGATGGTATCTACCATCAACAGCGCCGGATGATGGGCGCGATCCATTTCTCGCCGCAGGTCAGCAATCGCAGTGGTTACGCCGGTGGAAGTCTCATTGTGTACCACCATAACCGCCTTGTAGGAATGGCGGTCGTCGGCGGCCAAACGTAATGCCATCTCCGCAGCGGAGACGCCGCGCCGCCAGTTGCCTGGCGCATAGTCGACCACCAGGCCAAACTTCTCGGCAAGCTGCCGCCAGAGCTGGGAGAAATGACCGGTCTCGAACATCAGGACGCGGTCGCCGGCAGAGAGCGTGTTGACGATAGCCGCTTCCCACGCCCCGCTTCCTGACGAAGGATAGATAATCACCGGTCCCGTGGTTTGAAAAATCGGGCGGAGATTCTCCAGGACCTCAGAGCCGAGGCTCGAGAACTCCGGACTACGATGATCGATGACCGCACGATGCATCGCCCGCAGGATGCGATCCGGGACATTGGTGGGCCCGGGAATTTGCAGAAAGTGCCGGCCGGCGCGAGTCAAGATGACCGGATTTTAACAGGCTGCGCCTCGCTCGCGCCCTGGCCGCATGACTCAGCAGCCGTGATCGATTGCTAGCTGCATTCTCAAACATCTATAGTGGAGCCCGTGTACTGCGAGTGAGGTGACGCGAGCGGATGCCGTCTGATTCGAGCTTCACAATCGAGCGCAGGGAGTTCCTAAAGCTCACGGGCGCGATGACAGCGCTCACTCTCACGCATCCTGCTCTTGCCGGCCGCAGCCCGGTTGTTTCCATCGTTTTGGACGTCCAGCGACGCAGCGCCTGCGCCGATCCTGTTCTCTGGGCAGCGGGCCAACTGCGGAGGGCGCTCGTCGCCAAGGGAGCCGTCTGCAATATCGTTCCCTCGCTCGAACAGGCGAAGAACTCATCGTTTTTTGTCTTTGTGGCCGATCCCGCCTCGTCCGTGGCGAGCCACTTTCCCCAAGCGGAGGCGACGCTCCCCAGCTCTGAAAGTCTCCGTCTGACTCCTGGGATCTTGCTGCAAACTCCGGCCCTCTGGGTCTCCGCCATCGGCGAAAGAGGTTTCGTCTACGGCCTGCTGGAGATGGCGGAGCGAGTGCAATTCTCGCCAGATGCGACCACGGGCTTGCATCTGGCTCAGGCGATCGAAGAGCATCCGGCCAACCAGGTTCGCAGTGTCATGCGCTTATTCTGCAGCGAAATCGAAGACAAGCCGTGGTTCTACGATCGGGCCTTCTGGCGCAGCTACCTCGATGCCCTGGCGGTAAGCCGATTCAATCGCTTCAGTTTGGCGTTGGGATTGGGCTATGACTTTCCTCGCGGGGTGACCGGCGACTACCTCCACTTCCCTTACCCGTACCTGCTCGACGTTCCCGGATACAACGTGCGCGTGATCCGGCTGCGCGATGAAACGGGAGAGCAAAGTCCACTGCCACTGAGCACCGAGGAGCGGGAAAAGAATCTGGAAACGTTACGCTTTATCGCCGCCGAGACCAGCGCACGGGGACTCCAGTTCCAGCTTGGCCTATGGACACACGCCTACCAGTGGACGGATAGCCCGTTGGCTCATCACCGCATCGAAGGGATAACGCCTGAGACACACGCGGCGTACAGCCGTGATGCTCTGGCCATGTTGTTGAAGGCCTGCCCACAAATTCAGGGCCTGACCATGCGGGTGCATGGAGAGAGTGGTATTCCCGAAGGTAGCTACCCGTTCTGGAAGACGCTGTTCGAAGCAATCTCCGGCTGCGGCCGCAAAATCGAGATCGATATGCATGCCAAGGGAGTCAACCAGACCATGATCGACATGGCGGTGGCGACTGGTATGCCGGTGAAACTGAGCGCGAAGTATTCCGCCGAACATCAGAGCCTTGGCTATCACCAGGCGGACATCCGCGAACTGGAAATACCCCAGCCCAGCCGCATGGAAACCGGGGTGTTCAACGTAAGCAACGGGGAGCGTAGATTTACCCGCTACGGCTATGCAGATTTTCTAGCCCAGGGGGCCAAGTATCAATTGCTGTTTCGCTTGTGGCCGGGAACGCAGCGCCATCTCCTTTCCGGCGATCCGGAAATGGCGGCGGCGTATGGGCGCACTTCCAGTTTCTGCGGCGCTGCCGGGCTCGACATCATGGAGTCGCTGACTTTCAAAGGCCGCGAGGGCTCCGGCCTGCCCGGTGGGCGTTGCGCCTACGCCGAAGCGTCTCTGAATCCGCAGAAGGGCGACTGGGAAAAATTCGAATACTTTTATCGCGTGTGGGGGCGATGCCTCTACAACCCCAATTCCAGTCCGGAGGCATGGCGGACATATCTGGCAAGCAAGTTCGGCCATGGCGCGAATTCCAGCGAAACCGCGTTAGCCAACGCCAGCCGCGTTCTGCCGCTGCTGACTTCCGCTCATCTGGCTTCGGCATCCAATCATGCCTATTGGCCGGAAATTTACGACAATATGCCCATCGTGCTGGAGAGCGAGGCTTCGCCTTACAGCGATACCCCCAATCCAAAGTGCTTTGCAACAGTGAGCCCGCTCGATCCCCAGTTGTTCTCGACCATTGTCGATCATGCCGCCGACTTGCTGGGCGACCACCCAAACCCAAAATATTCGCCCGTGGAAGTCGCGCAGTGGCTGGAAGATTTCACAGCAGCGTCGAATCTCGCTTTGACGCGCGCTCGCCTGGAGGCACCATCGCCCTCCTCGGCAGATTTCCGGCGAATGGAAGAAGACGTTTTGATCCAGATAGGCCTCGGGCGGTTCTTTGCCGCGAAGCTACGCAGCGGAGTGTTGTTCGAGATCTATCGGCAGACCGGTTTCGCGGAGGCGGGAAAGCTCGCGGTGGCAAAGTACCAGGAGGCGAGCGCGGCGTGGGGCGATGTCGCCGCTCGAGCGAACAAGGTATACCAGCCCGACATTACCTACGGCAGCATCCCGATGCGGCGCGGGAGTTGGTCTACACGAATTGCCGCTATCGACCGGGATCTCGCAGCCATGCGATTGAAAGTGGAGAATCCAACTGCGGCCACGGGTTCTGCGGCAAATGCTGAGGCCGCGACGAAAGCCGCGGCGGGTAAGCCAAGCCGTCCCGCGATGCCCTGCACGCATAAGCCGCCGGCAAGCTTCCATCCCGGGAGCCCGCTTCCCCTAATTTTGGCGGCGACGGCGGAGCCGCCGTTCACTGTCCGGCTTCTTTATCGCCACGTCAATCAGGCGGAGCGCTGGCGGTCTGCAGAAATGCAGCGCAGCGAAAGCGGATTCCACGGCTCAATCCCCGGTGACTACACCGGCTCCGTTTACGCATTGCAGTATTACTTCGTGCTTATGCGCGGGTCTGCAGCCTGGTTATATCCTGGTTTCAACACGACGCTTTCGAATCAGCCTTACTACGCGGTCGCCATGAGGAGTTAGCCGAGCTTACTTATATGAGATATCCATCCCTCGCAGTACTTCGTTTTGTTTTAGCCGCAAGCCTCGCTATTTGTGCTCTGCCCTTGACAGCCCAGCAGGCTCCCGGCGCCCCCAAGCCATGGAATCAGAACCCTAATGGCGAGCATATCTACCTGCAGGCGGGCCTTAAGACACACTTCCCGGGCCAGCATGACTATCCTCAATTTTTGGCCGACTGGAGCAAGCTCCTGACCGATCACGGAGCCATCGTCGATGGCGCCCTGCATCAGCCGACTGCGGAAGACCTTGAGCATACGGACGTTCTGGTGATCTACAAGGGAGACGACGGGTACATGAGCGACAGTGCACGGAGCGCGCTCGAAGCCTTCGTCAAACGCGGCGGCGGTATTGTGAGCTTGCATGATTCTCTTTGCGGTCCGGACCCGGCGTATTTCGCAACCCTGGTCGGCGGCGCCAAGAAACACGGCGAGGTCAACTACACCCTCGGCGCCGACATTCCCTACACGATTGTCGATAAGACCAATCCGATCATGCAGGGTGTGCCGGACATGACGATCTACGATGAGGCGTTTTACAACATGACCTGGGCGAAGGATCCGGCCATTCACGTGTTGGCGACAGCCGTGATTCCAGGAACGCCGAGCGCCGGTACACACAAGGGTGAGGTCGTGCCGCAAATCTGGACCTACGAACACACCCTGCCGGGCGGGCAGCCCGCACGGGCCTTTGTCTGGATGCAGGGACATATGTACAACAACTTCGCCAATCCACAAATCCAGCCCATGTTGTTGAGGGCCATTGCCTGGGCCGGCAAACGGCCCGTCAATGAGCTGGTCGACTACAAACCGCCGGTCCGCAAAACACCGGCACCCTATTCCGGACGGTAGTCATGCCATCCACCCGGAGAAACTGTTGCAGTTAGGAAGCCGTAAACAGCAGCTCCCTCCACTTCGGTCGGGATGACAATTCTGTTTAAGGGCAGAAATTGTACCCTCCGCGGCTGAAGCCGGTC
>JBARKD010000295.1:0-1590 GCA_049800615.1 Acidobacteriaceae bacterium
CCGATTGTCGTCCACTACCAATATCTTCACCCCGTGCAGCGTGGCCGCGGACGGCAACGCGTTGGACTCCTTCTTGTCTACCACCGTCCCAAATTGCGCGGTAAAGAATATCTGGGTCCCTCGTCCAACTTCGCTTTCAAGCCAGATCTTGCCGCCCATCATCGCCACCAGCCGTGCGGAGATAGTCAGGCCCAAACCCGTGCCGCCGTACTCGCGTGTCGTGGAGGAGTCCGCCTGAGTGAACGCGGAGAAGATGGATTCGTGCTTATCCGGGGAAATACCGATCCCGGTGTCGGTCACGGTGAAACGCACAGTGCGCTTGTCGCCGTCTTTGGTCGCCACCGTCACACTCTCCACCTCCAGCTTGATCGCTACTTCGCCTTCGGCGGTGAACTTGATGGCGTTGCTCACCAGGTTCAGAATGATCTGGCGCAACCGCGCCGGATCGCCCAGAACCATTTCCGGAACGTCCTCGTCAATCTCGCATAGAAGCTCAAGCCCCTTTTCGCCAGCTCGCAAGGTGAAGGTTTTCAGGGCCTCTTCTACGCAGTCCCGCAGATTGAAGCCGACGGTCTCAATATCAATCTTTCCCGCTTCGATCTTCGAAAAGTCGAGAATGTCATTGAGCACGGTGAGTAACGAGTCAGCTGAGACCTTGACCGTTTCAAGGCAATCCCTCTGATCTGCATTCAAGTCGGTATCGAGCACTAGTTCTGTCATACCAATCACACCGTTTAAGGGAGTGCGGATCTCATGACTCATGTTGGCAAGGAATTCACTCTTCGAACGGCTCGCCGCTTCGGCCGCTTCTCTCAGCGTAGCTGCCTCCAGCAGTTGCGAGTTGATGAGTACGTTTTGCCGTCTCACCCGGCGCCAGAGGAAGATGCCCCAGCAATTCACGATGACCACGATGGCAAGCGCCACTCCCAGCAGCCACATCATGTGTACCGGGTTCCACCACGATGGCTTTTCCAGCACCACCACATCATTGGGAGAACCCATGAGGATCTGGAACGACGTTCGTTCCTCTGAGCCCGACGTGCGATCGACGGCCGCCTGAGCATCCAGCTTCGGGGTGCAGATTCCCGTAATCTGAAGCTTACTGCCGTTGGCCCACGCGGCCTCCTCGGACTTGGTCAGGTTCTTAGGCAGGACGGCGGTGAAGATGAATTTGCCGGAAGACAGAATGAGGCTGGTATTGACAGCTGCCAGGTCGCGGCCTATCAATCGGCCTTCGACCCGAACCAGCCGGGAATCATAATTTCCGCTCGCAGCTTCCCCTGCGGACACCGGGGAGATGACAACACCATCCCCCGTGCCAAGCGGCCGGTAAATAGCGTCTATCAGATACGAACCGGTCTCCCTGGTTTTAGAAAATCCAACCAGGTCCACACGTTGGCCGACCTCGAGGGGAGTGGCGTCAGCGGTTTGGGCGCATAGTGTAAAGGCCCCGTCCGCTATACACAACGATGAGCCTGGCCACTGGAAAGTTACTGTACCTTGGACATGTACCCTGTGAGGCAATAGTTGTGCCTGGATATAGCGGGTCACATCGTCGATAGAAACGACGCGCATTGCAAATGGATCGGC
>JBARKD010000296.1:0-11011 GCA_049800615.1 Acidobacteriaceae bacterium
ATTCTAGAGCTCAGGCGAGCGAGTGGGACAGGGCAAGAAACTGCAGATTCCTCGGCTTCGCTCGGAATGACAAAGGGGAGGCCTGCGTTTCCATTGAGAGCTGCGGCATAAGCAAACTGCAGATCCCTCGACTTCGCTCGGGATGACAGTTCAATCCAGAGTGGAAGATCGGCGGGGCTGAAAAGCCCAGTTGATTTTGTTGGATTATCGTACGGGCTAAAGCCCGTACCCTTCAAAAACGGTTAAACGGGTGCGAAGGTTTCCCGCCAAGCGAAGGCGGGAAACCTCGCAACTGTGATTGTTATCGTCCGCTGGTGACGAAGTCCGCCCGGCAGCCGCGGTCGACCCAGACTCCCCGGTTATCCCATCCCCACGTCTGTCCTTGTACGCAAGGCGACCCACTGCGTTGGTTGGTAAGTCGCACTCCGCGGCTGGTATCCACCGGGCAATAGTTGCGCTTTCCGTTATTGGATGAGCAAGTTATGGTGACTGGGCGGCCATACTGGGGTCCCCCGGGTCCGGGGTTGTATCCCGGCCCGCCGGGCCGATAGTTAGAAGCCAGGTAAAAATCCGCCCTGCAGCCGCGGTCAACCCAGATGCCCGACCGCGAATAGCCCCAGGTCTGCCCTTGTACGCATGGCGAACCGCTGCGTTGATTCACCAACGTCACACCACGGCTGGTGTCGACACGGCACGTATGCCGCTTCATGTCATCGGAAGCGCAGGTCACATTCCGTCCATTCTGTGCGGTGATACCGCTCTGCGCCCATGCTTTCGCGGATCCCACCGATAGGCCTAACAGCAACACAAACCAGGTTATCTGCTTCATCGTTACCTCATTTCAAAAGTTTGGCACTGCGTGGCCCGGGGCAAAAAGAGGTTCAAGAGATGATAATGCGAGCGCTCGCATGCAGCGTGAATGAATAGAACTTTGCTTGCCTGGACGGCTTGATGGCGTGAAACAACCGCGGACTGGTTCCTATCGGAGGAAGTTTGAACCGTGAGACGGTCCCTCACCGGCTGGACAATTTAGAGAGGAGGGCGGGACAGCCTGAATCTTCAGACAAAGTCGAGTTGATCTCCGACCTGAATTTGCGAACGAAGGATCTGGCCGGCAGGCAGCTCCAGCATGCAGTGGGTCCTCAGGCTGATGGCGGTCACCCGGAAGGGGGGCATTGCGTGCCACAGCTTAAGCACCTGGAGGCCTCGGGTGAGCGCCACCACATCGATCGCGAACAGCATGCCGAAAGTATGGATGCCGGATGAAGGCTGAATCAAAAGCCCACATCCGGCATCGAGCCGCCGGCGGCCCGCCAAACCAATCAGGCGGGTAAAACATGTGTCAGCGATGCGAATTCGCGTACCAATGATGGTGTCCCTGGTTTTGTTGATGAGGCGCATCGCTTCCCCTCGCCTGGACTTTGGGCTTAGACTTTGGCGTGCTTTCTGCGGTAGATCAGAAAGGCCAGCACGGCCACGGCTAAGATACCCGCGACGATTCTTATAATGGTAGTCGTATCCATCGGATGGTTCCTCCTTTCTGCCAATTTCGTGTCACTTGCAAACTTAATTTGCGCTCCTAGCGAAACGCCTGCATGTTCTTGGCAATGTTCAAAATCGCGGGGGCCAGCAGCACGACAAAAATGCAGGGAAAGATAAACAGGACCAGCGGGAAGAGAATTTTGATTTTGGTCTTCGCCGCCATCTCTTCCGCGCGCTGCCGCCGTTTTTGCCGGATCTCTTCCCCAAATCTGCTCAACGCACGCACAATCGGCGTACCGAACCGGTCGGCCTGCGTCAACATACTCACGAAAAGAGAAAACTCGGGTACCTTGGTTCTCTCCGCGGCGCTCTTCCACGCCTCCAGGCGCGGCTTGCCTGCAAGTTGCTCCAGGTTCACCTGCGTGAACTCCTGGTGGAGATCCGGGTGGCTGATGAGCAGTTCCTGTCCAACGCGCAGCATCGCCTGGTCGAGCCCCAGCCCCGCCTCGACACAACTCACGAGAAGATCGAGCGCATCCGGAAGGCTTCGCCTGATTCTTTCTTTGCGTCCCTTGATCTTCATGCGCAGCCAGAAATTGGGAAGCAGATAAAAAACGCTGCCCATCGCCAACGCCCAGAAAACGGTGTTGCTGCGAATGAAACTCCCACATGCCAAGCCAATCGCGGGAGCGAGATAACGGCTGGCTCCATAAGTGTTCCTGGCCTGGACGCTTCTAAGCCCGGCGCTCAACAGTTGCTGTCCTGCCTGTTCGTTCTCCGTCAGGCCCAGCCGGACTTGCAGGCTCTCGGCAAGGGAAAGAATTCTTCCCTGCATTTGTTCTTTGAGCCTCACTCTCCTCACGTCTTGCCGCGTGCTCTGCACTTTCTCGAGCATGCGTCTCGCGGCACGTGACGGCCTTAGCAGCATAGGCGCCAGCAAGAGAGCCATGAGGAGGAAGACCGTAAGTCCCAGGGCACTGTAGAAGACCAGGCTCATCTTCCCTAGACCTCGATTCCGTGCACAATGCGGTGAATGATCCAACTGCCAATCGCCAGCGCTCCGGCACAGCCATAAATCAGCTTGCGGCCGACGGGATCGGTAAGGAGAATTTTCGAGTAGCCCGGATTCACCAAGTTGAGCAGCACCAGCATTACCACGGGCAGGGAACTCAGGATCCATCCCGTCAGTCTTCCCTGGGCGGTTTGCGCCTGAATCTCTCCCTGAATACGCAGCCGTTCGCGAATGACAAACACGGTGCGGTCCAGGATCTCCGCCAGGTTGCCGCCCGTATCTTTCTGCACCAGGATGGCTGTTACCAGGACTCGCAGGTCGGCAGAGGGCACGCGATCGAGAAGCAGCATCAACGCTTCCCGGAGCGGTAAGCCAAGATTCTGTTGTTTCGACACTTCACCGAATTCGCCGGCCGCGGGTTGCTGCGCGCTCTGCGCCAGCATTTCCATCCCGCCTGCGACGGAATGGCCGGCTCGCAGGGAGCGGGCCAGCATGTCGATGGACTCGGCAAGCACGGCATCAAAGGCTCCGATCCTGCGCTTTCTTTGGAATAAAAGAATTCCGTAAGGGAGCAGTCCCATCGCGCCTCCGGCAATCGCATCGATCAGGGCCATGGGCGCGAGGAGCCAGGCGATGGTGTAGACGACCGCAAACAGGCCGGCGCTGACAAAGATGAGTCCGCTCACAGTAATGGACCAATTGGCCTGCAGAATTCGCTTGTGCAACGCGCGCGCCCAGGAAAAGCGCATCAGCATTTCATCCAGCCAGTCGAAGTGGCTGTTGGTCTCGGGCTTGAAGAACTGTCCGGCCTCAGGAGAACCCGTCTTATCGCCGTGCCGGATGGGAATCAGGTTCATGCGCTGCGCAATCACCTTCTCCTCCGCCGAGGGCCGGGTTACGACAATCACCAGCAGGAAAGTGGCGGAGAGGATGAAGAGAAACGCAATGATGGGAAAAGTCATGATGAGATTCCTTAAACCTCCGCCGAGTAGTCCAGCAGGCTGGTGGACAGCGTGATTCCCGCGGCCTTCAACTTATCGCCTGCCTTGGGCACGATGCCTGTGGAGCGGAAGCGGCCCTTCACCTTGCCGTTCGGTCCCAGGCCTTCTTTCTCGAAAAGAAAGATGTCCTGCATGCTGATGACATCGCTGAACGCCCCGGTAAGTTCGGTAATATGTGTAATCCGGCGCGTGCCGTCGCTCATGCGCGCGATCTGCACGATCAGGTGAACCGCAGACGCGATCTGCGCGCGTATGGCCTTTTCCGGGAGGCTAATGCTGCCCATCATGGCCATGGTTTCCATGCGGGCAATGGCATCGCGCGGCGTGTTGGCGTGAATCGTTGTCAGAGAGCCGTCATGGCCAGTGTTCATGGCCTGCAGCATGTCGAGACATTCTTCTCCCCGCACCTCGCCCAGCACAATTCGGTCCGGCCGCATGCGGAGCGCGTTGATCACCAGTTCTCTCTGCTTGACCGCGCCTTTTCCCTCCACGTTGGGAGGCCGGCACTCCAGGCGCACAACATGCGCGTGCTTGACCTGCAATTCAGCGGAATCTTCAATGGTGACGATGCGCTCACGTTCGTCGATGAAACCGGATAGCGCATTGAGCATGGTGGTCTTGCCCGCGCCGGTTCCTCCGGAGACCACGATATTGAGCCGGGCCTGCACCGCGCCTTTCAGCACCTCGAGCATTGGTTCGGTCAGCGCCTTGTTGCGCAACAGATCCGCTATGCCCAAGGGACTCGCTCCGAATTTACGTATGGAAAGGATCGGGCCGTCGACCGCGAGCGGCGGAATAATCACATTGACGCGCGAACCATCTTTGAGACGGGCGTCCACCATGGGGGACGATTCGTCTACACGTCTCCCCACCGCGGAGACGATCTTGTCGATGACATGCATGAGGTGCGTGTCGTCTTTGAAAATGACAGCGGTCTTTTCCAGAACTCCCCGCCGTTCGACATAAATCGCCTGAGACGTATTGACCAGGATGTCGTTGACCGTCGGATCCTGCAGCAGGGGTTCCAGCGGCCCGAGCCCGAAAACCTCGTCGAGCACCTCCTGCGTCAAGCGGTCCCGCTCGCCGGAGGAGAGGGGAACATTTTGCTCGCTGATGAGTTGCTGGATCGCGGCCACGAGTTGGGGTTGCGAATTCTTCTCGTGCACCAGGGCGATCTTGTCCAGATCCAGCCGCTTGATCAGTCCAAGGTGTACCGCGGTTTTGATTTCCTGCTGCATCCTGAAGGCCACCGGCTTGGCCGTCCTTACAATCGGCGGAACCACTCCGGTTCGTCCCCCAACAGTCACGTCAGTCATACAACGCCCTCATCCTTCTTCCGCCGATGTTAGAAACTCCGAATGCTCCATCGGCCTACCAAAGCGCAAATTTCTTCTTTGCCGGTTCCACCACCAGCGGTGCGGGTCCCTTCATTAACGAGCCCGCCCACTTCCTCATTTCCTGGGAGAATTCCGATTTGCTCTCCGGCGATAGCGGCTCGCCGACATTGATCGATCGCACCAGCTCTCCGTAGTTGTTGGGGATTTTTAAGGCGATGGGCAGGTGCACGGCTTTCTCGATCTGCTCGATCGTCACTGCCTCGCGGGAGGAATAGCGATTGATGATCACCTGCAGCTTCCGCGTGGCTTGCTCGTTCTGGATCAGGCCGTCAACATAGCGGGATAAATCCCGTACGGCGCCGATTTCCGGGGTGGCTACCAGGTAGATCCAGTTGGAGAACGCCACCACCGCCAGATTGATGTCTTCGAACGAGGCCTCGCAGTCGAGGAGCACGAAGTCGTATTGCGTGCTCAGAAACTCGAGGGTCCGCTCCACCGAGTCGGCATCCGTTTTCCATGACGCGCCATAGACATCCGGAGACGACAGAACATCGAGGCCGCTCGCATGAGTCGCAATGAAGCCGCGCAGCAGTTCCTGATCCAGCCGGCTGACATTCTGTACCAGGTCGTAGAAATGGTGATTGCTGCCGTCCATTCCCAGGTACAGGACCACGTGGCCCAGCTGCGCGTGATTGTCGATCAGCAGGACCTTCTTTCCGTGGCTCCGGACGAGAAACATCGCCAGGTGCACGGCCAGCGTCGTAGTACCGACCCCGCCTTTGGCGCCGAAGAACGAAAGGATCTTCCCCGAGTTGAGTGGACGGCCGGAGGTGGACGACCAACGCTGCTCAAGTCGAACGAGCACATCGGTGAATTCGTCCGGATCAAACGGTTTTAGCAGGAATTCACTGTAGCCGGCTCGCATCGCGCGCAGCAGCAAGTCGGGATCACTGGTGGCGGAAAGCGCCAGAATGGCGATCTTGTGATAGAAGCTTTGCCGCAGACACTCCGCCGTTTGCAGCGCAAGTTCCGGATCCTTGTCGAAATCCACGACCGCGATGCAACCTTGCGCTTCGATCGCTCTTTGTGTGAGCGGCGGTAGCCTGGTGGTCGAGAAGTAGTTCTCGAAGTTGATGGCAACCAGGCTCCAGGGCAGGTGGGAAGCAAGACCGCGCATCTGCTCCCCTACCTCGGGGCTCGATTGTACTGTCAGCAGAGCTACCTGAAAGGGGTCCGCATCGTGTCGGTTCTGGGTCATATCCCGCCCCCTGGCGGTGTTTGCACGGCCGGCTTTGGGTTGAGCTTCTGATCGAATTGCTGGTTATCGAGCATGGGCACCGGAAGCTTTGGAGGAGTTGGAACTGCCGCCTGATGCAGCGGATCGACGATTGTCGGGGTCACGATCACCATCAGCTCGACGGTCGAGTGGTTTATGTTCTTGGAGCGAAAAAACTGGCCCAGAATCGGGATATCTCCGAACCCAGGCATCTTGTCAAAAATGTCGGTGGTGCGATGATCCAGCAGCCCGGAGATGGCAAAGCTTTGCCCATCCCGCAATTCCACCTGGGTCTCCGCGCGGCGAGTGGAAATCGCGGGAATCGTATACCCGCTAATTGTCACTGCGTTGGTGTAGTCAAGCGCGCTCACTTCCGGCGCCACCTTCAACTGCACCGTCCCATCGTCATTGACGATGGGGGTAAAATCCAGCTTCACGCCGTAAGGTCGAAACTGAATCGTGATCGAGGTCAGGCCGCCCGAAGAGCCCTGCACTACGGGAAAGGGAAACTCGCCTCCGGCGAGAAAAGACGCCTTCTGCCCGCTCACCGCGGTGATGGTCGGTTCCGCCAGGATTTGCGCGAGATTTTTCGACTGCAGGTCCGCGAGCGACAAACCGACATTGGTGCCAAAACGAAAAAAGAACAGGTTCAACGGGTTGCTGGTGGTAATGGTCGCAGGGGAAGAGCCGGTGGCCGGAGTGTAGGTCTGGGTGGAAGGCATCTGTCCCGTTGTAAGGTTGCCCTGATTTTGTCCAAAACTGAAGAGGTTGATACCGAACTGTTCCAGCTTCGACCGGTCAATCTCGACAATCTCTACCTGTAGCTTGACTTGCCGCGCGTGTGGCGGCCGCACCACCACGGAGTTGACCACCACCTTGGCGTACAGAGCTGCCATCTTGGCCGCCTGTTCCAACGCGGCGTCATTCATTACCGTGCCGGAGAGAGAAACCCGGTCCATCTGCGATTCAACCCTGATATCTTCGCTGGGCAGCGCCTGTTGAATCTCCCGGGCCAGGGTGGCGACATCGAGGTCGGCAAAGACCACATAGCTTGCCGACTGGCCAAGCTCATCCCACAGGATCAGGCTGCTGATCCCCGGCTCATTGGCGGTAATCACGATCTGCGTGGGGCTCGAAGTAAATGAGCTGATGGCCAGCGGGTTGCTGACGTACACCCGCTTCAGCCTGGTGACGGTCTTGACGAATATGGACCGTCCCACCAGCACATGCAGCGGTTGGCTGGAGGAGCGCGTCCAGCTGCTGAGGGTGGTGGTTACATCAGGCAGGGGCGTCACGCGCACCGGCTGGGGGGAAGGGGCCGCAGGCGCAGCGGGCACGGGCGGCGGTGGGGCCGGCGGAACCTGTCCTTGAAGTACAAGGGGAAGTGCAAGGGGAAGCACAAGGGCCAGCCACGCCGTCGCCAGCAGATGGCAGATCGTTCTTCGCGATGGATTCATGCGTATCAAGCGTCGCATCAAGGGTCGTATCAAGCGTCGTATCAAGGGTCGTGTCAAGGGTCGTGTCAAGGGTGTCTGCATCAGTGAAAGCCGTTGAACACCTGCTTATCGCCCAGGATGGTCTCGACTTCATATGGCTTCGGCTTAGGGTGCATGGGTTTGCTGGTAGCGCCGACGCCGTGCACCGCCGGGACAGCCGCATTGCCCGTGAGTTGAGCGAGTCCGATCGGCTGGTTTTCTGCTTGTTCCTGATCGCCGCCGTTTCTCAGCACGAAATAAATACCGCCCAGACTGGTTGCCAGCACCAGCTTTTCCGCATCCTCCGGCTTGAGCAGAAGGGTCACGACGTTTACGCTGATCGGCTTGCCGTCCGCCTGGGGTTGAATTTGCTGTCCCGCGGCCAGAACCACCACATCCTGCAAGACGGTCAACGTTTGCGATTCGGGAGCGGCGACCGAGTGGTATGTCATCAGCACGTCGACATGCGTGCCCGGGAGCAGGAAACCCGCTACGCCCACGACTTCATCGGAACGGACCGAGATGGCGCGCATACCCGTGGGAATTTTCGCCGTGAGGCCGGCCCCCGCTCCGGGCGCAGCCAATTGCCTCTCCAGAATGGGTTCGCCCTTGGGCAACGGGTACAACACGACTCTGCCGGCAACCTCGTCCATTTTGCTGAAACCGCCGGTCAATGGTGTCGATGCCGGCCACGGCATCAACTGCAGGTTAGCCGGTTTCAGTTGTTCGCCGGCGTCGAGCGGCTTACCGGCGGCGACATAGAGCTGCTTTTGTGGCGCGGCCGTGTGATTGGCTTTGGCCACGCGCCCGCTAAGCCAGAATGTGAATAGACCGGAAACCACCAGCGCAAATAACAAGGCGATGAGCAGGCGCTTTGCTTTCATGGCATCACCTCTGTGCCATCGCGCAGCAAAACGCCGCCGCGCTGCCGGCCGCAATGGCCAAGGCATAAGGCAGGCGCAAAGCTTGCGGATTGCCGAGATTGAGATTCGGGTGGGGCGCCAGGCCCGCTGTCCCGTGATGCGCCACAAGGGTGTACATATTGCATACCGTTTGCTTTAGCCGCCGGCGCCAAGCCGCCAGCGCAATGGCCATAACTCCGCCGGCAAGGGACGTTGCCAAGAGCAGCAGTCCGACGCGCGGCAGTCCCGCATTGCAGCCCACGGCGGCCATCAGTTTTACGTCCCCGCCTCCCATTCCGCCGGCGACGTAAAAAAGCAGGAACACCAGTCCGCAAACCAATCCGCCGGCTGTAGCCGAGCCCAGTTGCCGCCATCCCCCAAGGCTGCCGTGTACCAGCAGCCCGAACAGAATCGCCGGAAGCGTAAGCGCATTCGGGATCCTGCGGCTTGCGACGTCATAAGCGGCGCCCGCCAGGGCGCAGAACAGCGAGCAACCCGCGTATACCACATCCATGTTCAGTCTTTGCACGGAACACCTGCAGTTTAGCGGTTAAGGTCAGATCATATCCGTATCAGTTACATTCAAAGTTCGCCTGCCGTCGCAGATGCCCAGAGGTCAGACCCCAGCGGTCAGCTTGCTGCCGATTCCGGTCAGGGCGCCTGCGATTGCCGTTGCCAGCCCTCGCGTCGCCGCTTATACAGAAGCCGTCAGCTTGCTTCCCACTGTCGAAAAGGCCGTGCTGACGCTGGTCGACAGGCTGCTCATGGCGGCCGTTGCGCCCAGTGCGATCAGCGCTGCGACCAGCGCATACTCGACCAGGTCCTGGGCGCGTTCATCGCGCAGAAGATCGGCGAAAAGCAGACCCCAGCCCTTCATCGAAACGCCTCCTTCAGGCAGCAACCAGCCCTCGCGTCGCCGCTTATACAGAAGCCGTCAGCGTGCTTCCCACTGTCGAAAAAGCCGTGCTGATGCTGGTTCCCAGGCTGGTCATGGCGGCCGTTGCGCCCAGTGCGATCAGCGCTGCGACCAGCGCGTACTCGATCAGATCCTGGCCAGACTCGTCCGTTGCCAAATCAGAAAAGAAACGCTTGAAGTTGTTCATGATTGTTCTCCTTTGGGGCAGTGAATCGGCCGGGAAGCGGCCTGTCTGATGGGATGGTCAATTCAAGCAAGCACAATGTCAATTACCTATTCCCGTTAGGCTAAAGAGAGATACTTACATTCGTCATAATTGTGTAGCGCGATCGACGGAATAAGTAAGAGAGATTGCGACGATTCAACCGGAGTCTTTTTGTTGCGGGAATTTGCCTGGATCAGGCCGCGATCCCGCTCAAGTCTTTGCCGCTAATGCCGATAAACCATCGTGTTGCATAATCGTACGCGCCGGCATCTGGGAGAAGCGGGGCAAAGCCTGATTGAGGTCGCGCTGATGGTCCCGATCATGACCGTCCTGGTCTGCTATGCGGTCGACTTCGGGTTTTTTCTGGTAGCGGCAACATCGCTGAATTCGGCCGCCCGCAATGCAGTCGAGTATTCGATTCAGGGCACGGCATCCCCGGCCCAGGCTGGGCAGCCTTCGGCCAGCGTAATTTCCAACCTGGCCATTGCCGGCATCGGGCTTGCAGGAGCTTCCACCTCCAACGTCTCCATCCAAGTGTGCTCGAGCACGGTGGGCGTGAACACATCCAATAACACCACTCAGTGCAGCACTCCGAGTACGGGAGCGGGCGCCGTTTCCGGCACTCCCGACATCGATCCGGAATCGCCCCAGTTTCAACTCAACCGCGTGGATGTCGTCTACGCCTTCACCGCGCCAATCCCCATTCCCGCTTCGATCTTCCCCGCGACCACTCTCCATCGCATGGTGGAAATGAGAGCGGTCAAATGAAGCCTGCGCACACGGCAAGCGAACAGGGCCAGGCAACGGTGGAGATGGTAGTTTCCCTGACCACGGTTTTCGCCCTGGTCTTCGGGCTCTTCGAGCTTTGCTTGTTCGCTTACACCTGCAGCGTGTTGAACGATGCCGCCCAGGAAGGTGTCCGTTACGCGATGATGCATGGCACCGACAGCTCGCTCTGCAGCGGTCCCGATTCCACATGCGGCAATCAGTCACCCTATTCCAACGTGCAGGCAATCGTAACTTCCGTGGCGTCCGCTTCCCTGCACAACGTCTCCGCCATGACCGTCACCGTGACCTACGGCAACAGCACAGCCGCGGCAGGAAATCCGGTGGCTGTCCGAGTTGCCTACACGTATGTCCCATTTCTCAACCTCCCCGGCCTGGCGAACAGTCTGACGTTCACCTCCCAGGGACAAATCCTGTACTGACGGAAAGATCTGTGTCCCTGGCGAAATCCCAAGACTCCGGGCGGCGATGGGAATTGAAAATGCGTTCCGTCGGCCACCATCGCGGCCGCACATTGCGGGTTGAATCCGGCCAGGCTTCGGTACTTCTTTTGTTGATCCTGGGCATCTTCCTGCTGGCTTCCGTGGGCTTTGCGGTAGACCTTTCCAACATGTGGTTT
>JBARKD010000297.1:0-8277 GCA_049800615.1 Acidobacteriaceae bacterium
AAACGCAAGCCTCCCCTTTGTCATTCCGAGCGCAGCCGAGGAATCTGCAGTTTTCCTAAATCAGCCACAGAATTGTCATTGCGAGAGCCTGTGACTTTTGGCTTTTGAAGGGGCGGGGCTTCAGCCCGGCCGTCCAATCAAGCAGGAGAGCGGCTTCAGCCGCTGAGGGCAAACTTTCCACCCACCGCACTCGATTGAAACGCAAGCCTCCCCTTTGTCATTCCGAGCGCAGCCGAGGAATCTGCAGTTTTCCTAAATGAGCCACAGAATTGTCCTTGCGAGAGCCTTTCGCAATGACAATTCTGGGCAATAGAACTAAAAGCCTGCCTGCAGACTGTCCTTCAAGCGTAGCGAAACAAAGCCTTGAAACCGTAATCCATGTGCTGCTGGATGTGGCAGTGAAAAAGGGACAACCCCGGCTGATCGGCAGTAAAGTCCACAGAGGCGCGGCCGTAATAGGGAACAACCACAGTATCTTTTATGATTCCCCCGGTCTTTGTCCCGTTCATTTCCACCAGCTCAAACTGGTGGCGATGCAGATGCAGCGGATGGGCATCGTCCGTGCGATTGCGGAACACGAGCCGGTACCGGGCCCCCTGCTTCAGGACAAATTCGTTTTCGTGCGGATACGCCTTCCCATTGACCAGCCAGGTATTGAATTTGCCCGAGCCGCCGGGAATTTTCTCAAAGATCATCTCGATGGTTTGCTCCGGCGCTACCGGGTTTTCGGAAATCCTGCCAAAAACCGTGTAGTCCCAAGCCGCCCGCGACGGCACCACCCATTGCGGCTGGCGGTGCTGATTTTCATACTCAACAATGACGCCCAGTCCGGCGTTGCGAATCCTCTCCTCCGTCGCGCCCAGAATCCATACCCCCGGCTGATTCATCTCGACGACGGCATCCACCCGCTCCCCGGCGCCCAAAAGGATGGAGTCCACTTTTTGCGGATTTGGCACGGGGTTGCCATCCATGGCGATCACCAGAAATGGATGCCCGGCGAACGCAATGCGCCGGTTCTCGATCGCGCTGGCATTGAGAAGGTGCAGCAGCAACCGCTGACCCTGCTTCACCCGTATGGGCTCACCCGCCCCCAGCGCCTTGTCGTTGATGGAGTAGGTCATGGAATTCACTTCCAGCCCGTTGGGGTCGGTGTTCAACACCGCCGGCTTTTCCGGCTGCGGCCCGCCGTGACCGTCATCGTCATCGTCTTCCATGCTGCTGGTAAAGAAAGGCTCCCAGTCGCGCACGGAAAGAAACAGCTCCTGGTCATATTGCCCCGGATCCTTGCCCCCCTCTACGTACACAAAACCAAACTGTCCGGTGTAAGAGCCTCGATGCAGGTCGGCATTGGCCATGGCGTGCGAGTGGTACCAGCGGGAGCCGGCGGGACGCGGCGTAAGCTGAAACCGGCGGCGGCCACGAGGAGGCACCGGAGGCGTGCCCTCCTCCTCCACACCATCCACGCCGGAGGGAATCAGCATGCCGTGCCAATGCACAAATTCCGGTACATCCGTATCATTGAAGACGTCCACGCTGATGGCTTTGCCTTCGCGCATCCGCAGCACCGGTCCGGGAGCAAGATCGTTATAGCCGGTAGTGCTCAGAATATGATCGGGCGACAACTCAACCGTGACTGGGGCGATGCGTAGGGTGTAATCCGCCTTGTTGGTCTCATTTGTGGCGGGGGCGACGATCGGCATCTGCGCCCCCAGGGGCGGCGCCTTTGCGCCGCCTGCCAGAGCCAACGCCGCGCTGCCCATCTTTAAGAAGTCGCGCCGCTTCAAACGACTGCCCCCTCGGCTGGCTTGAGGGAATCGTCTCATGCAGAAATGGGAAGTGCAAACTTGCCCATAAACCAGCGGCTCTCCGCGCACGTCTATCAGACGAGACCGAAAGACGGTCTGATACTCTCAAGGCACGCGCGGCGAAATGGGAAGGTTCAGCCCATGAAACTCCTCCAAGCCTGTACGGCAGCGCTGGTTGGAATGGCGTTATGCTCGGTGGTCTATGCCTACCAGCGCACGGCGGACTTCGGCTTCGACGACGACGGGCAAACCGATATCAAGGCCGAGTTTTACTGGTCGCGGCTTAGCTACACAGCAAGAATGGGCAGCAGTTTCTCCGGCGGTTACGGTGGATGGGGCGGAGGGTACGGCTGGGGCCGATCCTGGTCCCGCGATTATCCCAAGGCCGACCGGCAGGTTTTGCTGGCCATGAAACGGCTCACGCTGATTGAGACTCGCTCTACCGAGCAGGTCGTCGACCTCGACTCGGATAAGATTTTCGACTATCCGTGGATCTATGCCGTGCAAGTGCAAACCTGGTCGTTCACCGATGAGGAAGCGAAGCGGCTGCGCGCATACCTGCTGAAGGGCGGCTTCCTGATGGTGGATGACTTCCACGGAACGGCCGACTGGGAAAATTTCCTGGAGGGTATGCGTCAGGTCTTACCCGACCGGCCGATCGAAGATCTGGAGGGCAAAGACGAAATCTTTCACGTCCTGTACGACCTGGACGAGCGCATGCAGATACCGGGAGAACAATATATACAGACCGGGAGAACCTACGAAAAGGATGGTTACGTGCCCAAGTGGCGGGCCATCCGCGATGATAAAGGCCGCATCATCGTTGCCATCTGTCACAACATGCACCTTGGCGATGCGTGGGAATGGGCCGACGATCCGGATTATCCGGAACCATTCGCGTCCATGGCTTTCCGGGTTGCGTTGAACTACATCGTTTACGGCATGACACATTGAGATTGACGGGAGCGCGGGTCCCTCCCCTGCGCACGGTTCGATCGAGATGAACAAATTTGGTGCATGTTCGAATTTCTCTTTAAGTACCCGATCCCGGTGTTTTCCAAAGGCAAGTTTGTGCTGCTTGGACCATGGCCCGCGTGGGTACTGCTGCTGCTGATTGCCGGCTGCACCGCGGGCCTCGGACTACTCATCTGGTCACGACTGCCCCAGGCAGCCACGCAAATCAGCCGCTGGCGGGCGGCCGCCGTGTGCCTTCTGCAGTCGTTGCTGGTCGCGACCCTTCTCCTGCTGCTGTGGCAGCCGGCTATGACCATCGCGGAGCTGGCATCCCAGCAAAACGTAATCGCAATTGTACTCGATGATTCGCGCAGCATGGCGATTGCCGACAGCGGCAGCGACGGTAAGCAATCGCGGGAAGCGGCAGCGCAAAAGGCGCTTCGGGACGGTTTGCTGGCCGGCCTGCAAAAAAGGTTCCAAACCCGGATCTATCGGCTGGACGGCGGCATAACCCGGGCTGATGCGCTCGATGGAATCCAGGCTTCCGCCCCGGCGACCCACATCAACGACGGCCTGCGCCAACTGGCCGCCGGAACTTCCGATTTGCCCATCGGCGCCATCGTGCTGCTGAGCGACGGCGCCGAAAACTCGACGGACGGCTCCTCTGAGCTGACACGAGACACCCTTCAGGCGCTGCGCAACCGCCGCCTGCCTGTCCATACCATCGGCTTCGGCAAGGAGCGGCTGGCTCACGATGTGGAGTTGAACGACGTGCGCGTAGCCACCCGCGCGATGGCCGGGTCCCGCATTCCGGCCACGGTCACCCTACACCAAAGAGGCTATGCGGGCAGCAAAGCGTTGCTCATCGTGCGGGACGGTGAGAAGACGCTGGGGTCGAAAGAGATCACCCTCAACCCCGACGACGAAACCCAGGTGGAGACGATGTTTTTGGGCCCTGGCGACGCTGGAGTGAAGAACCTCCGTTTTTCCCTCGGACCGCTGGCCAATGAGGAAAATACAGCCAACAATGTAATCACCCGGCTGCTCGGGGTGAACGATGACAAACGCCGCATCCTCTATGTCGAAGGCGAACCGCGCTGGGAGTACAAGTTCATACGCCGCGCCGAGGACGATGACAAAATTGTCCAGGTAGCCTCCATGCTGCGCACCACGGAAAACAAGATCTACCGCCAGGGCATCAGCGACCCCTCGGAACTGGAGAATGGCTTTCCCTCGCGGGCCGAAGACCTCTTTCGCTACCAGGGCATCATTCTTGGCTCCCTGGAGGCAGGTTATTTCAATCCTTTGCAGCAAGAGCTGCTGCGCGAGTTCGTGGACCGGCGGGGAGGCGGCTTGCTCTTTCTGGGCGGCCGGTTTTCTCTAGGGGATGGCGGCTGGGGCGGTTCCAACCTGGTGGACCTGCTGCCAACCATCCTCCCTAACAGCCGGACTACCTTCCATCGCGATCCGGCAACGGTAGAACTAACCTCTGCCGGCTTAGACAGTCCCATCACCAGGATCATGGACGATCCGGCCAGGAACGCCGACCGCTGGAAAAGGCTGACCTACATCATGGATTACCAGGATGCCGGCACACCCAAGCCCGGGGCCACAACGCTGCTTCAGATGAACGCGGGAGGGCGCAAACTGCCGTTGCTCATTACACAGAATTACGGCCGCGGCCGAACCGCGGTGATGGCTACCTCGGGCACCTGGCGCTGGCAGATGAGCCAACCGCTGGGCGATCCGTTGCACGACCTTTTCTGGCAGCAGCTGCTGCGCTGGCTGGTGCAGGACACTCCAGGACCGGTCCTCGAGACGGCGGCAAACCAGACGCTCATGGACGATGGCCACATCCAGCTCACCGCAAACGTGCGCGACAAGGAATACATGCCCGCTCCCGATGCCCGGGTCACCGCGCACATCATCGGCCCCAACGGCCTCTCGGTGACGGTGGATATGGCCCCGGCCGCCGATCAGCCGGGCGTGTTCCGCGCAGCCTGGACGGCGGAGAAGCCAGGTTCCTACATGGCGGAAGTGACCGCGCAACGAGCAGAAGGCAAGGGGTTCGCAGACCTGGGGACGGATGCCTTACCTTTCCAGCGGATTGATGGCGTGGCCGAAGACTTTCACACGGTGCAAAATCGGGATCTGCTGGAAAAGCTGGCTTCCGACACGGGCGGCCGATATTGGAAGCTGGATGAACTGGCGCGTCTGCCCAACGAAATCTCCTACTCCGATGCAGGGATTTCGCTACGCGACATCAAAGAACTCTGGAACATGCCTATCGTGTTCCTGTGGCTGCTCCTTTTGCTGGCGGCAGAGTGGCTCCTGCGACGCAAGTGGGGTGTGGTATGAGAACGCGGCTGCTGCGCATGGTCGCCATCCCGCTCTTCGCCCTTCCCTTGCATGCCAGCGTCTATTACGTGACCGTAGCGGGACTGGGCGGCGAGCTGGACTACGAGCAGCGGTTTACCGCCAATGCCAAAGATCTGGATAAACTGTTTAAAGAATCCGGCAGCGGCGCTCATGTTTACACCTTGACCGGGTCACAGGCTACCAAAGCCCATCTTACGGAGACTCTGGCCTCCATTGCTCACGATGCGAGGCCGGAGGACGACTTTGTGCTTATGCTGATCGGGCACGGATCCTACGATGGCGCCGACTATAAGTTCAACCTGGTCGGTCCGGATATCACCGCGGCGGAACTCGCCGGTCTGTGCGACCGCATTCCCGCGCGCCGTCAGCTGATTGTCAACACCACCAGTTCCAGCGGAGGCTCCGTGGCCGCGATGGAAAAACCCGGACGCGGAGTCATTGCCGCAACCAAAAACGGAACCGAGAAGAACGCGACCGTGTTTGCCCGCTACTGGGTGGAAGCGCTCCAGGATCCCAGCGCAGATCTGGACAAGAGCGATTCCGTCAGCGCCATGGAGGCTTTTCAATACGCCCAGCGCAAGACCGCCGCCTTTTATGAATCGCAAAAGCGCCTGGCAACGGAGCATCCTGTTTTCGAGGATACGGGGCGGAACGAACCTGTACGCGAGCCGTCGAAGAATGAAGGCGCGCTATTGGCCAGTTTTACCGTGCTGCGCATCGGCGCATCGCAGAAGGCCGCCAATGATCCCGCCAAGCAAGCGCTGTTAGGGAAAAAGGAAGACCTGGAACAAAAGATCGACGCGCTCAAATATCAGAAGGCTGCAATGGATCCGGCCGAGTACAAACAGCAGCTTACGGCTGCGCTGGTAGCGCTTGCGCAAGTACAGCAGGAGCTGGACAAATGACACGCCCGCAGAAATCCGGCGCCATCCTGCTGATGTTGCTCGGCAGCATCGGTTTTGGCTGGGCTGCGAACACTCCGGACACTTGCCGCGCCCTGACAAAGCATGGGCAGAAGGCAGAAGCAAAATCCTGCTATGAAGCCCTGGTGCGCAGCAACTCTGCGTATTTCCGCGCCGAAGGCTACTGGGGCCTCGAGCAGTACGATCAGGCAAACGAGCAGTTTCGCATCGCTACAGCGCCGGCCAATGCTGACCCGGCGTATAAAGTCCGCTGGGGAATGCTGTTCCACCAGCGCTTCAACAACGACGACGCGGTCGCCCTCTTTCAGGAGGCGTTGCAGAAAGACCCAAAGAATGCGCAGGCCTACCTTGGCTTGGCCATCGTCAGCGACGATGGCTTCGATGGCCGGGCGGAAGTTTACAACAACCGGGCGTTGATCCTGGATCCGAAGCTGGTCGAGGCGCATGAGTTTGCCGCCAACCTGGCGCTCGAAAACGCGGACACGGAGCATGCCACCGCCCAGGCCGACGAGGCGCTTTCTCTGTCGCCGGAGGCTCTCGATGCCATGACAATTCACGCGGCCATCGAGCTGCTGGCAGATCGATCTCCGGATGAATGGCTAAGCAAAATACGCAAAGTGAACCCCAGCTATGCAGAGGGCTATACCCGCATTGGCCATTATCTCGAGCTCAACTACCGTTTCGAGGATGCGATCGATTATTACCGCAAAGCCATCGATGCCGACCCCAGGTACTGGCCCGCCCGCTCAGAACTTGGCGTTGGCCTGATGCGCCTGGGCAAGGAAGATGAGCCCTTCAAGCAACTCGAGATGTGCTACAACAACGGTTACCGGGACGCGCAAACGGTCAACAGCCTGCGTCTCCTGGATAGCTACAAGAACTTCGTCACCTACAAAGAGAACGGCACCATCCTGCGGCTGAACAAGAGCGAAGCCGAGCTGTTGCATCCCTATTTTGAAACCGAGCTGCAGCGCATCATCGCCACCTACAACGCCAAATACAAGATGAAGCTCACCGGCCCGGTGCAGGTGGAGGTCTATCCCAATCACGAGGATTTTGCCGTGCGCACCATGGGCATGCCTGGCCTGGGTGCGCTCGGGGTCACCTTCGGACAGGTAGTAGCCATGGACAGCCCCTCGGCGCGTAAGCCCGGCGACTTTAACTGGGGCAGCACGCTGTGGCATGAGATGAGCCATGTCTATGTGCTTACGGCCACCAACCATCGCGTGCCGCGATGGTTTACCGAGGGCCTTGCCGTACACGAGGAGACGAACGTGTCGCTGGAATGGGGCGACCGCATCTCGCCGGAAATCCTGGCCGCGATCCGGGAAAAGAAACTGCTACCGGTCGCCAAGCTCGACCGCGGCTTCATCTTCCCCGAATATCCCGCGCAGGTCGTTGTGTCTTACTTCGAAGCAGGCAGCATCTGCGATTACATCAAGGACCATTGGAGCGAAGACAAATTGCTCGACATGGTCCATTCGTATGCGCAGCGTAAAACGACCGTAGAGGTGATTCAGGCAGACCTCGGTGTCTCTCCGGAAGAGTTCGACAAACAATACCTTCAATGGATTGACCAGCGCTACGGAAAGATGGCCGCTGGTTTCGACAACTGGCGCAAGGCGCTGGAGCACGTGGTGCAGACCGCCAACCAGAAGCAATATGACGGCGTAATCACCGAGGGCGAAGCTGTTCGCCGCATGTATCCCGAGTACATTGGAGAGGCCAACGCCTACGAGTTGATCGCCGAGGCCGATCTGGCGAAAGGCGACAAGAAGGAAGCTGTGGCGGTACTCACGAGCTATGAGAAGATCGGCGGCGAAGACCCTTCTGTTCTTAAGAAACTAGCCTCGCTCGAGGAGGAGATGGGCCAACCCAAGGATGCGGCCGCCACCCTCGATCGCCTCAACTACATCTATCCGGTGCACGACGAGGATTTGCATCGCCACCTGGGGGACCTGTGGTTCGCGCAATCGAACTACCCCGGCGCCATCCGTGAGTACAGCGCTCTAGTCGCTCTCAACCCGCTGGACAAGGCGGGAGCGCAGTATAAGCTCGCCCAGGCCTACTACGCATCCGGGCAGCGCGACAAAGCCGAGGAGAGCGTGCTTGCGGCGCTGGAAGCCGCGCCAGGGTACCGGCCGGCGCAAAAGCTATTGTTGGAGATAAAGAACGCCGACGCACCAAAAACCAACTAGGGAACCGCCTTGCAAAAG
>JBARKD010000298.1:0-2327 GCA_049800615.1 Acidobacteriaceae bacterium
GTCAATTGGCGGTTATAGCCACGTGGATTGTCGAAGATCGTGTCGTAAAGGTTCTCCTTGGGATACCCCAGGCGCAGAATGTCTGTCTTGACCGCGGTGAAGCCGTAGGGGTGCTCCTTGACCACACCCGCCCATTCGCGGCAAGAGGCGGGATCCAGGAAGTTCTCCGGACTGCTGGTCAGATAGACACGGACGCCGGTGCGATATTGACCGCCCAGCAGCTTGCACACCGGTTGGCCAAGAAGCCTGCCGGCAAGATCCCAGAGCGCAACCTCCACTCCGCTGATCGCGGTTACGGTTACGCCGGCAATAGCACCCGCTCCACCTGTGCGGAGAATCATTTTCGTGTACAGGGGATCGATATCCAGCGGATCTTCGCCGATGATGGCGTCCCGCAGGTATCCCATCATCACGTCTTTTACGCCGAATCCCCAGTAGGTCTCACCGTATCCGCTCACACCCGCATCCGTATCGATGCGCACCAGGGTGTTGCCGCCAGATCTGCCTATGACCATGGCTTTCAGATCCGTAATCTTCACTTTCTTTGTCAGTGGCTCGGCCATGGCCGAATAGCTCCCCAACAGGGAAGAGGCTGGAAGCATTGCCGCAAGTCCCTGCAGAACATCTCGTCTCTTCATGACGCACCTCTACCAGAGAACGTTGACGATGAAGGGAGCACCGATGCAGACCCCCAAGCCAGTTTATGCGCCGGCAATGTCAGGCTGCTAACCGACAAGTAACCGGCGTTGTTATCATTCCCCGCGGCCATTACCATAGCCATGCGTAAATAGCAATGGTCGCGAGAGCGAGCGCGCTCCAGTGCAGCCGCCAATCGGAGAGACCTGCGAACGCGCTGCTACGCGCGTGCCAGTCGACGGTAATGCCCTTGACCTTCGCGAGTTCCGGCGCCGTGGTTAAATAGGACACGATAAACAGAACAGCAATTGTTACCAGGCTCCCCCAAAGCCCGCGATAGGTGTAGTTCAGCGTGAGCGTCCAGTGCAGCCAGGGAAATAGGTGCGCGCCCCTGGCGCCGATGAGTTGATCGGTCACAAAAACCGTGGCCAGCAAGGTACCTGCAAGGGTCGAAGCGACTGCGCCCTGGACCGTCATTCGCTTGCTGACAATTCCAAAGAAAATTGCCGGGGTGACCGGCATTACAAGATAGATCGACACCGCCTGAAGGTACTTATAGAGCCCTTCGGGTGTGGTGTAAATCAGATAGGCAGCGCCGACCGCAAGAGGCGTACAGACCAGAATGGCGATCCGCCCCATCATGACTTGCATCCTGTCCGTAGCGTTCTTGCTGACGTGCAGGAGAAAGTCTCGAACAACGAGCGTCGATATAGAATTCATCACCGAGAGCGACGACCCAATGAGCGCGCAGATAAGAGCTGCCAGAACCAGGCCGCGTACTCCAGCGGGCAGCAGGTCGTTCAATAAGGTAATAAACGTTGTCTTTGGATCCCGTCCGGGATAAAGAGCAGCGGCAATCACTCCCGGCACAGCAAAAATAAAAATTGGGCTGAGCTTGAGCAGGGTGGCAAACATCGCGCCGCTGCGAGCTTCCCGAATGTCTTTTGCGCCCAGGACGCGCTGCACGTTGACCTGGTCCATTCCCCAATAGAAAACGCCGGAATAGAAAGCGCTCAACAGGATGCCCCAGAAGGGATAGTTCGGGTCGGCGTATCCCTTCGCCACGTGCATGGCCAGGGGCATTTTGTTTACCAGGGCGTGCCAGCCGCCAACCTTGCCGAGGCCGATGAAGAGGACCAGGCTGCATCCGGCGATCATGATGGCCGTTTGAATGGAGTCGGTATACGCCACCGCCGTGAACCCACCGACTATGGTGATGATGGCAACGGTGGCTCCCATCAACAACACCATGGGCATGACGCTCCATCCGACCAGACCATGGAGGACGAGGGCTCCGGCATACAGATGGAACGCCAGCTTGGTCATGATGCAGATGACGAGCATGAGGCCCGAAAAGAAGACGCGGGCGGTACGGTTGTAGCGGAGTTCCAGGAACTCCGGAATGGTATATACTCTGGCCCGAATGTAATACGGGAACAAAAGCGCGCAAGCGACTCCGAGACAGATGCATGTGGTGAGCTCGACCGCACCCGCGGAGAGGCCGTATCGATAGGAATCTCCGGAGAGACCGACCAGATGCTCTGCACCGATATTCGTGGCAAAAAGAGACGCGCCGACCAATGGCCAGCCAAGCCGCCGCCCAGCTAAGAAAAACTGCGAGCTGGTCTCGCCGGCGCCCTTCCGGATTGCGATCACCAGGCCCGTTGCGACGCTCATAGTGACTGCAATGC
>JBARKD010000299.1:0-5109 GCA_049800615.1 Acidobacteriaceae bacterium
CCCTCAACTTTCAGGCAGCAGAATGATGTATGTTATTTCCGACGCACTACGCTAGGCAACTTAACTTCACTTTCGTAATTGGCTATCTCAGGGATTGGTCCGCGTAAATCATTTCTCAGGAAAGATCGGCCGGTACCCGCGGCGCACAAAGCCGGAATCCGGTCCAGGATATTATCCTTGGGACCTACTGGTTCATACTCTTGTTGAAGGACTCACGATGATGCCTGCATTTCCCCGGAAAGCCCTCCTTGTCTTCCTGCTTTGCAGCAGTGTGCTGGGCCAGGACCTCCAGCATCAGCCAACGATCTGGAGCAACAAACCAAGCGTCGCAGATTTCGAGAGAATCGAGAACGAGCGCCTGGCAGCGGCGCAGCGCGCCATCGATCAGATCACCGCGGTGGCGGGCTCTCATGGCATCGAAAATACGCTTGCTCCGTATGACGAGGCGATACGGCAGCTGAATACCGCTTCCTACTTCTCAGAGATCATCAGGCAGGTGCATCCGGATGCAGGCTACCGCGAGGACGCGGCAGCGATGACGGCGAAGGTTGGCGACGCGCATGCCGCGCTCATGCTGAACCGGTATGTTTTCGATGCGCTGGGAGCGCTCGACCTTTCTTCCGTCGATGCCGCAACGCGCCACTATGTACAGCGGCAATTGCTCGAGTTCCGGCTTGCCGGGGTGGAAAAAGACGAGGCCACGCGTGCCCACATTCGTCAATTGCAAGATCATCTTACAAAGGTCCAGACAGCGTTTGACAGCAACATCAACGACAGCCGAAACACGGTGGAACTCACCAGCGTTTCCCAGCTTGAGGGCCTTCCTCAGGATTACATCGACCGGCACAAGCCAGGTCCCGACGGCAAAATTCGCATCACCACCGACTATCCGGATATTTTTCCCGCTCTGGAGTACGCCAGGAGCGAAGAGATTCGGAGGCGGCTCTATGAGGCATTTGCATCCCGCGCATATCCCAAAAATCGCGACCTTATGCTCGACATGATGCGCACGCGATATGCGATCGCGGCCCTGATGGGTTACTCTTCCTGGGCGGATTACAAGGCTGCTGACCAAATGGTCGGTAGCGGCAGCAACATTGCCAAATTTATTCACGATCTGGACGCCGCCACTCGCCCAAATGCCGAACGCGAGTACGCTATGCTGCTTGCGGAACAGCGAAAGAGCGATCCCGGCCGAACCCGAATTTCCATCTACAACGTTGGGTACCTGAAAGAATCAGTGCGGCGGACACAATATAACTTCGACTCGCAGGAAGTGCGCCCCTATCTGCCCTTCCGTGAAGTGCAGGCGGGAGTTCTCGCCACTGCGTCGACACTTTTCCACGTCACGTTCCACCAGGAGCTCAATGCGCCCGCGTGGGATCCTTCGGTCGAAACGTGGGATGTGTTCGACGGCAACCGGGCGATCGGCCGGTTTTATCTTGACCTGCACCCCCGCGCAGGCAAATACAGCCACGGCGAGATGGCGCAGGTTCTTGACGGAGTTGCGGGCAAGCAACTGCCGGAGGCTATCCTCGTCTGCAATTTTCCCCAGCCCACACAAGATGATCCGGGTCTTATGGATTATGGGGACACCATCACGTTTTTCCATGAGTTTGGTCATCTTATGCACCACATCCTGGGTGGGCAGCAGCGCTGGGCTGGGATCAGTGGGATTACGATGGAGGCCGACTTCAGCGAGACACCGTCGCAGATGCTTGAAGAGTGGATGCACAGCCCGCAGGTGTTAGCTACGTTCGCGCGCCACTATAAGACCGGAGCTCCCATTCCTGCTGATTTGGTCGCGCGCATGAACCGGGCTTCGGCCTTTGGGCGTGCTGACTTCGTGATCCGCCAGATTGGATACTCGGCGCTTGCCTACGACCTTCACAAAAGCAACCCACAGGGGCTGGACCCGGATGTGATCACGCTGAACGATATGGCACGGTATTCGCTAGCCGACAACATGCCGGTTACCGCAAATATCTATGCTAATTTCCCTCATCTGGCGGATGCGGATTATTCCTCCGGGTACTACATGTATATGTGGGACCAAGTCATCGCGCAGGACTTTTTTGGGCAATTCGACAAGAACGATCTGCTGGCGAGCGAGACAGCCATGCGATACCGGCGCACGGTTTTGGAGCCGGGCGGATCGATGTCCGCCAACGACCTGGTGAAGAACTTTCTTGGCCGGCCGCAAAATATGGTGGCGTTTCAACAGTGGGTGGGCGAAGAGTTTGAGGAGCGGGCGCCGTCGGCAAAGCCCGCGGGTCAATAAAATTTGAAAATTTGAAAATTTGGACTCTCTGGGCTACTCGACTGCCCGTGGTGCGCGCGAATGGATCCGCCGCTCACCGCCGGTATAAGTGGCTCTTCCGTGCGGGCGCAGCTGGTAAATGCCCTTTCCTATCGATTGGACTGCGTCCTTCAGCCACGGTACCTGCTCGGAAGAGCCGAGGATCAAATATGCGTGGGGGTGGAGATAGCGCAACATCTCGCGCAGGATAGTTTCCTGCGCTTCAGGGGGCAACCCGGTCACAAAGTTGCGAACAAAGATGGCATCGAACGGTCCCTGGACCGGCCAGGGCTGTTCTTCGAGATGAAGGCAGTGGAAGTGGACCAGTTCCGCCAAACGCTGTTTTACTCGGACGCGGCCAGTCATGTCTCCCCTGCCACGAAGGAAATAGCGCTTCTTCAAATCTTCCGGCACGTCGCGCAGGGAACCTTCTTCATAGACTCCTTCGGTGGCAGCCGCCAGCATCGCCTCATCGGCATCGGAGGCAACCACCTCGATACGCCAGCCGCCCGGCTGATAGATGGTAGGAGACGAGGCCGCAGAGTCATTCAAGGCGTCGAGCAAGGAGAGGGCAATCGAATAGGCTTCTTCTCCTGTTGCGCACGCCGCGCTCCAAATGCGGATGTGCCGCGCCCGTCCCAGGGAAGCGCCGGCTTTCAGATCGGAAGTAAGGGTTTCGGCAAGGAAATCGAGATGGTGCATTTCCTGGAAGAAAAGGGCGGAGGGAACGGGAATGCAACGGAAGATTTCGCTCAATGTTTTCTCGAGACATTCCGGCCAATTCCGGGCCTGGCGAGCAGAAAATCGCTCAATGTTGTATCGGCAGAATCATGCGACTGCGTTAATAAGAGATTCAGAAATACTGAGGTCGCGATGGCAGTTTTTCATCACCTTGGGTGGCCCGAAGGGCCGTGGACCCTCCGGTCGGGACGACAATTTCGTTCAGGGGCTGTCTTCCCCGGAAACCGATGGAAGGCGCAAGAAAGCGAAACCCAAATCTCTCCGCTCCGTGGGACGATCGTCAAGTCGAAACAGGGCTCGAGTGGGGCGGCCGGCAAATGCATCCGGCGGGCCGGAAGCGCCCTTCCCTCGGGTTCGGCCAGCACGACAATTCTGTTGCACAACCGGCCTCCAAGCCGGTGTTCATTCCTTTTCGGTTACGCCCGATCCGTCTGATCCTGCATCCACAACCCGTTCTCCCTGGAACTGGTCTCGTAAATAGACAAATTTCGGAGAAGCCGCGGACCATATATGAGACAAGTTCTACCCACGGCACTCCGGATGGTCACAATGACATGCGAGGGCGGTGACGTTCTTGGAGTCCTGGCACATCTGGCTGCAATACTTTTGTTTGTCGGGCGCTAAGCAATTACAAGCGGGATGTGCACACTTCTTTGTTCCGGCCATATTCGTACTCCTCGCTCTGGGACCATGCCGACATGGAAAGCCAGATTCGTTTCTATACGTGACGCTCCAGGCCCGCAATCGGGTTTCCTCGAACCACGAAGATTTCTGGCGGCATTTAGGTGCAGGTGTCCGAGTTTGGGAGAGAAACGTTACCCGATAACGCCCTTCTTGCTCAATCCAGGTTACTTATCAGTCCCGGGTTGAATCTTTCCGCTAGACGCGAGAATTGGCTTCTATGATGACATTCGTGATCCAGCCGACGACCGGCTCCGTTCTGCCGCCTCCGCGAGTTACGAATACATCCTGGCAATACGGCATTGAATCCATTGCCTGTTTGGCATCAGCCAAGGTGGCAGTTTGCGCGACAACGGCAAAGCTGGTATCCAGCCTGGATTTGAATTCAGGGTCCGACAAAAGATTCTCGAGCGTGAGCGCCTGAAGTTCGGCAGGCGATTTACCGTCGCTTGCAGCTTTGGCAATAAACCGATCGATCGTACTACGATGGATGATCCACAGCGGTTGGCCGTCAGGTTTGAGAACGGGCAGCCGGTTTCCTTTTCTTTCCCGGTCGAGGCTGGCCACTGCTGCAAACAATCGGATTGTGCCGGGCGGCTGGTCAAGCATGTACGCGGCCGCTCTGGGGATCATCTTTTCGGTAACACCTATGCTGCCCAATTTCTCGTCGGGAGTCAGCTGGCGAGCAATCGAGGTTACGCTGCGAGTGGCAGCCTCGAGTTGCTCCTTGCCAAAATAGAAGGCGAGAACTGTACCGACCCAGGTTCCGATCATGGGCAGAATCGTGGCGAGAATATCCTTTGCCTGGGATGCGTTGCCATGTATAGCAATTCCGGCAAGAACCGCCACGGCCACAACGGACACCAGCAGGATGATGGTCGCCAGCCACTCGCGAAACCAAGTGCCGGCCGAGCGGCTGGCCGATGAGCCATTCATCTCACGGAGCACAAAAGTAATCCTCACAGATATTCATAGTGTTTGAGAGTGCCTCGGCGATCATCGTACCCGGCCAGGTCTCCTGGTTCAAGAAAACCTGTTTGCCGAGCGATGTGGAGCGCGATCGTTCGAAGGACTTTTTCATGACAGGGTTGTTGTAGCGGGGCGATGCAGGTGATAGGTTGCCAGCTGACGGTGTAATTGGCACCAGGACACGCGATCCGGGGCGGGGTCTCGAAGCGCGTTAACGAAGATAATGGAATACACATTGGCCGCCGATCCGTTTGCGATCCTCACCATCGTAGTAGCGCCCGCGGTGCTCACCAATGCATCGAGTGTTATGGCTATGGGCACGAACAATCGGCTCGCGCGTGTGGCCGATCGCACGCACGCCCTGATTGGACAACTAGCCAAGCTCGAGCCGGCCGGCCGGGAGTATGCGGGCTTAGCGG
>JBARKD010000300.1:0-2482 GCA_049800615.1 Acidobacteriaceae bacterium
GTCCAGGACATTCAGGACCTGCAATACGGCATCTTGTCGACGATCTCAAAGGTTGCATCTTCGCCTATCACGTTGTTTTTTGTGGGCGATGAAAACCAGTCCATCTATGAGTCTCTCGGAGCGCTGACCAAATCTCCAGAAGAGATCGCAACTGAGTTCGACCTTGAGGAGATCGGCCATCTTGAGCTGAACGGCAATTATCGGTCGACTCAGAGGATCATTGATTTTTACCGCCAGTTTCGTCCGATGGTGCCACTGATCGAATCGCGAGCTTCGTATGGCGCTGAGCCGGGTATCGTCACCTTCGACAATCAGACGGTCGCGCTCGATGATCTCTCTTCGGTGATTGCTACACGGATAGCTGCAGCGATTGCAGATGGTGTCCCTACACACGAAATCTGTGTCGTTGCACCCCAATGGACGCAGGTGAGATCGATCGCTCGTCGCCTGGTGAACGAGTTGCCTGAGGTGGAATTCGACGCTCCCGGCCTCTCGCCGCTGCACAGCTCCCGAGAGAACTTTTGGTTCAAGGTCGCCCGGCTTCTGTTGACGGTTCCGTCTCCGAAGCGCACCCGTACTCGGATGCGGTGGGCGAAGGAGGCGCTGGCGGATCTCCGCACGATTGCCAGGATCTCGTTGCCTGAGTTGGTTGCGACGCCACGGCGGCTCCTCAGACTTCTAAACAGTCTCTCCTCTGAGGAAAGGGAGGGTCTCGCATACCTCCGCGACGTTTTCAAGCAATTTCTTCGCGCAATTCAGCTCGATGTAGAGACCTGCATCGCATTGAAGGAGGCATATGAGGGGTTCTTCGGAAAGGCCGAGAAACATCTTGCAAATGTTTCAGACAGTCTGCCAACGGATGTGGGCAGCTTTAGGCGCCTCTTTAGTCATCCGGCGGGAGTCGTGGTAAGCACTTGCCATGGAGTGAAGGGCGAAGAGTACGAGACTGTGATCGCCTTTGGGCTTCTTCGAGGATACGTGCCCCACTGGAATGCTGTTTTTGGCGGCGATAGCGATCTGGCCACGGATATAGAGTCAAAACTTCAGTATGTTATCTGCTCCCGGGCTAAACGGCGACTTCATCTCATTTCGGAATGCGGTAGACAAACAAAGAAGAAAAAGCCATATGAAACCTCATACCTGCTTGCGTCCGTAGAGTTTGAATTCGATGCCTCATAGAGGTTGCACGGGATCGGCCAGTCAAAGAACGATCGCCGAAACCATTCCATGCAGACCTCTCAGCTATTCTACTGTGGAAAAGTGAGGTGCAGCCATGTCCGATCCCACAAGTGTTCTTAGTGACCCAGATTGGAACCGCGATGCAGTGCGGGCCTATTTCGATGCTACAGACGAAAATGATGAACAGAACTTGACCGAACTTAAGGGAAAGCTGCCCAGTAACAACGCGTATGAAACGATCTACGATCAGACCTTAGCCTCATACTACGTTCACAATTACTTTCGCGGTCGTACATGGCTCTCCTCAAGAAAAGATTTCCTGCGTGCGTTGGCGGATCTTGAAACCGCAGTCGTTCCGAGTGATGACTACTTTGATAAGAAGCGGTTTGCTACTTTTCGGCTCAACCTCATCCACTCTCTGTTTCGCGCCGCTTCGCTGGGCCAGTGACGAAGGCGGATGGTTGCGCTAGACGCGAATCGAGTTGGTTCTTCGAAATGCTGGCTACGGAGCTGAGTGACGAGTACGTGGAAGTCGTCGACGGCCATTTGGAGCAGCTTGCATTTCGAAACGGGACGCTGATCAGTGCCGAACTCGGAAACGGCGCCCAGGGCGTCAACTACATTCTCCGCAAGCCCTCGTACACGTCATAGAGCTGGATTGATCGGGTTCAAAGCTGGGTGACGCAGTTGGTCACTAAAAACGGCGGTGAATATTTTTATGAGGTCCATGAGCGTGACGAAACAGGATTCAGAGCCTTGTCGGACCTGAGGAGCCAGGGCATTAGTCACGCGGCGACAGCACTCGCTCAGTCGACTGATCCCATCCTGAGCTTTTTCCGTATGTTGCGAGTGGAGCTTGGCTTTTACGTCGGATGCTTGAACTTGCGTGACCGACTGGCCCGGAACGGCGAGCCCCTTTGCCTTCCCGAGCCCTTGCCGGCGACCCACCCAATTCTTACGAGTCAGGCACTCTACGATGTGTGCCTGAAGGAAAGAGTCGTCGGCAACGATGTGGCCGGTGACCACAAGGCGCTGGTGGTGATCACGGGCGCCAACCGCGGTTCGAGCCCAGCGAGGATGATGGCGAATGAACCGAGTGTGAGGATCATTCCACCGCCCAGCATGTCACCCATGTCCGACTGCGGCAACGGACGGTCCGTCAGCACTGGAATGAGGATCGGAACGATCAACATTGCGGTGAAGGCAATGATGGGCGCAATCAGATAAACCCAGGATGCGGATTCGGGTACGACGGACTGCTTATGAAACAGCTTCCACAGGTCGCGGTAGGGCTGAAAAATAC
>JBARKD010000301.1:0-6972 GCA_049800615.1 Acidobacteriaceae bacterium
CTGCAGTTCGCTTCATGGAAAAACAGCTTTCCCCTGCCCACAAATTTGTCATCTCGACCGAAGCGTAGCGAAGTGGAGAGATCTGCAGTTTCCTTCATGGAAAAACAGATTTCCCCTGCCCACAAAATTGTCGTCTCGACCGGAGCGCAGCGTAGTGGAGAGACCTGCGGTTCCCCCTCAGGTTGACCGCCTCAAAGGAGCGGCCGCCAGCCTCTGCTGCACGAAAGCGACAAGATCGTCTCCGATGTGGCTGGGCGGACTCACCAGGAACCGGGGCTTCCCCGCCAACAGCTTAAGCGAAACCCGGTCCCACTGGGGTGCGAGCCCTTCACCGGAGGTCCGGACAAGGACTGCATCCGCGCGATCCAAAAAAAGCCGGGCGGAGTCCTTGAAGTCAGCGGTAGCGTGGTCGACGACCGTCAGATAAAGGTCAGGGCGGAGAAACTGCAGCAGGCTGTTGGACTCGAAGATGATGTTCTCCGACGCCTCGATCTCCTGCCGGATCCTGGGCATGGCATCCACCAAATGGCCGATGCGGGTGCGCACCCAGAGCGCGCGCCTGGCGCCCGCCGCGAGAAAGCGCGCGCTGTCGGTTCCCGTGTCAGGGTCCCGCTCCGTGCTGATGGCAATCTTGTGCTCATCGGTTTGGCAATCACAGGGCTCACCGTTTGCCGTGCAGAAGCCATGGCCAAACTGAGTGATTTTGCAGGCCGTCCAGTTACACTCCGGGAGACGCGCGATCAGGTTGGCGACCACTGACGTCTTGCCCACGCTTCGTGAGTGCCCGCCCACCACAACCACGGCCATTTATTCTCTTCTCCTGAGCCGCGCTAATATCGCCAGCTCTTTGAGGTATTGGCGCACCGGCTTGGCCGGGGTTCCCCAAAAGACAATCCCCGATCCCAGCAGCTTCTTCTTGGGCAGAATTCCTGCCTGTCCGCCAAGGATGACCCCTGGGCCGACCAACGCGTGGTCGCCCATGCCAACCTGACCGCCCAGGATTGCACCATCGCCGACTGAACTGGAACCCGAGATGCCGGTCTGCGCGGCAATCACAACATCGCGGCCAATGCTGCAGTTATGACCAATGTGGATCAGATTGTCGAGTTTGGTACCTCGTCCGATCCGGGTTTCCTCCAGGGCGCCACGGTCAATCGTTGTGTTGGCTCCAATCTCAACGTCATCTTCGATGATGAGCTCGCCCTGCTGGGGAAACTGGGTATACTGCCCGCTCTCCCGGTCGCGGACGTAACCGAAGCCATCGGCTCCCAATACCGCTCCGGCATGAACCACCACCCGATCGCCCAGGATGGCGCCGGGGTAGATGACGACCCGGGGATAAATGTGGCACGCGCAGCCGATGCGCACCCCGGCGCCAATTACAGCGCCTACCCCGATCACGGTTGCCGGGCCAATCACGGCTCCCGTCTCGATCGCGGCATGAGCGCCGATCGATACGTCCTGCCCGATTTCCACCCCGAAAGCAAGCACGGCGGACGGGTGGATGGCAGGGGCGGCGTGCCGGCCACGAAGCAGGATCGCAGCGCGAGCGAACGCCAGGCGCGGCTGGGGCGCACGTAGGATCGGCTTACTCACCTGGCCTGGACTCGTCTGCGCCCCTACAAGCACCGCGGAGGCATTCGAGGCAAGAGCGGCTGCTAACGAAACTTCGTCCTCCGCGAATACCAGGCAGCCCGTGGCCGCCCGGGAAATGCTGGAGACCCCAGCAATGGGCGGGTCTGCGGCGAGGCCATCGACTTCTGCACCGAGTTGGGTAGCCAATTGACGGAGCGTGAATGGCATGGCTTAAGTGTAGAGCGACGCTTCACCCTGTGGGCGCGTCTTCCAGCGGCGATGAACCCAGAGCCACTGGTCGGGATATTGGCGAATGTAGTCTTCGATCACCTTGGTAAATAAAGCCGTATGGGCCAGCGCGTCGGCCTCCAGGTCGTCGCTGGATGGGAGAACGAGCGGGGCGCCAAATCGCAGGACATATTGCCGCGTTGACTCTTCCCACAAAAGAAAGCCCGGCAGAACCTCCGCCCCCGTCTTGCGAGCTACGCGCGCGAGGCCAGAACCGGTACAAGCCGGATGGCCAAAGAAATCGACGAACTCCCCCTGCGGCGGTGTCATGTTTGTATCCATCAAAATGCCCACTGTCTCGCCTCGGCGCATCGAGGCGAGCAACCCACGAGCGAAGTCGTCCTTGTGCAGGACCTGGTTGCCGTGCAGGCATCGAATGTGATTTACCAGGTTGTCGACCAGCGGGTTGTCCAGGCGGCGGATCACCATGCTCATGGGGTAACCCATGAGCGAATGATAGAAACTGGAGAGTTCCCACGCCCCCAGGTGGCCGGTCAGGACGAGGACCCCCCTGCCTCGATCGCGAGCCGCCAGGTAGTTCTCCAGTCCCTCATAGCGGATAAAGCTTTGCGTCTTACTTCGCGTGTAGCGTGGCATCTGGCAGAACTCGGCCAGCAACCAGCCAAGGTTGCGGTAGAGCTTGCCAAGTATCTCTTGCCGCTCAACGGCCGTCTTGTGAGGAAGCGCCAGGCGCATGTTCAGGTCGCCGACCCGTCGCAGGCGCGGCGTGCAATACAGCGCAATGCGGCCGATAACTGCGCCGATGGCCCTGGCGAGCTTTCTCGGCGGGAGCCCGAGAAGCTTGACCAGAGTCCAGACCAGCACGAATTCCAGTCGTTTCCGCATCCGTTTCCACTGTTGTCCCCTGTTATTGGCTTTAACGCGAGAACTGGTCTCATAAATAGACAAATTTCGGAGAGGCCGCGCATAAGACCCGCCCTCGAAGCGGGGCTCAGGGTCCAACCAGAAGCCGCAGACCCATATATGAGACAAGTTCTAGTTTAAATCCTTCTTCGTGAGACAAAAAACTGCCCGGCTCCGCAAGTGAGGAGCCGGGCAGTTTTAACCAGTAGAGCTATTTTTTTACTTCGGCAAAATATTTAGCCACCGTGCGAACGAACGGCCGCGCATCCGGTGGAGTGCCGACATCCCCTTTAAGAATCTGTGCGCTGGGATAGGCAACACCATAGAACAATCGCGTCGCGTCCACATTCTCATCGACCACGGCTCCGGTCAGATCGATGCCGGCAAACAAACCCTTGGCGCGCGAATAGGTGAGCAGTTCAGCATTGAGTTTCCAGTCCGTGGCCGCCTGGGAGTCCCGGCCTACCGGCCCCGCTGCTGCCGACGCATCGCCGCCGATCTTGAACTTGCTCTTCAGGAGATCCTGAAAACCCTTGTCGTTGACGGCAACCAGGACCAGGTCGGTAGCCTGACCCCCGATCTGAAAGCCGAAGCTTCCACCCGCGATGCGAATGAAGGAGGGAGCGCTCCAACCGTGACCCGTGCGGCAGGTGACAACACCCTGCCCATATTCCGCACCCACCAGGAAGGCGCCCTTCTTCACACTCGGGATCACCCCAACGCAGGTCGCCTGAGACATGATCTGATTGGGAATCGCCTTATCCGGGGTTGCCATGATTGCGTCCAGAACATCTTTCGCGCTCTCGACGCGAGCATCGAGAGTTGCCTTATCTTCCGCGGCAAAGGCGGAGCATGTGGTGAGGGACATTCCAAATACGCAAAAAACCGCCAAAATCCGTTTCATTATCTTTCAATCTCCAGATGGAACCTTCGCGCCGGCGACGCAAAATCGCGGCTTCACGAGCCCACTATGAATATACCGGGTAGCGCAATTCCTCAGATGCAGGAATCACCTGTGAGGTTAGGCGCGATCAGTAGCGGTCAGTAGTGGTAGTCGGGGGGGAGACACTGGGAGGCCATGGCAGGCGTCATGGCGGCCAAAAAATAGGGGCTGGTGATTGCAAAGATACGCCATCAGAAGCCCCGTCCCCAGATCTGCGTTGTTTCTAAAGTAACTTTCGACTATGTAAGGTAACCAGACAACGTCACTTGAGTACACTGAACTAAAGTAACCAAGCCTATTCCGGGTTTGGGGTCACGATGGAGTTTGTCACTGCGTAGATTGAAAGCGCGATCCGGTTCTCCACGCCGACCTTGCGCATGAGTTTCGCCACGTGCGCCTTCACCGTGCGCTCCTCAATGCCCAGCGCCCGCGCGATCTCGCGATTGGATCGAGCGGCGACCAGCAACTTAAGCACCTCGGTTTCCCGTGTCGTGAACTGCGCCGACGCCGGCGGAGTCGGCCGGGCGGTCTTTGTCGCACGATCTACAAAGACGGACAACACACGCCGCGGCGCCCAAATGGAACCCTGATTGACAATGGCGATTGCTTGTTCGACCTGCTGAGGCGTCGCGCTGGCCTCCAGATAGGCCTTTGCGCCCGACGAGATCGCTTGCAGGATCATCTCGTCATCCGCATCCGGACCCATGACAACGAGCCGGGCGTCAGGCCGCAGGCCGTGTATGGTGCCCACCATCGAAAGCGTTAAACGCTCCCCATCGAGGCCAATCAGGGCCAGCTTGAACTCCTGGTCAGCCAGGAATTGGGCCAATTCGAAAACCACGAATTCGATACGCGGATGATCCTGAAACAGGGTTATGAATCCCTGCACGCGAATCGGCTCCGGCTCAATCAGAGCCACCCGCAATCGGAATGACTTCGGCGCTTCCTCCATCAGAGCTTGGGAAGCACGATACCCTGTTGTTTCTGATATTTGCCCTTGCGGTCGGCGTAGCTGATCTCGCATGGCTCGTCGGAGCGGAAGAAAAGGATCTGACACAGACCCTCATCGGCATAAATACGGGCCGGCAACGGGGTGGTATTCGAAATCTCAAGAGTCACATAGCCTTCCCATTCCGGCTCGAAGGGGGTCACATTGACGATAATGCCGCAACGGGCATAGGTGGATTTACCTACGCAAATGGTGAGCACGTCGCGCGGGATCTTGAAGTACTCGACCGATCGCGCCAGGGCGAAGGAATTGGGAGGAATCAATACGGTGGGTGCAGTGACTGTCACAAAAGACCGTTCGTCAAAGTCCTTGGGGTCGATCACGGCGCTGTTCACGTTGGTGAAAATCTTGAATTCGTCGGATACGCGAAGATCGTAGCCGTACGAGGAGAGGCCATACGAGATGACCCCTTCCCGAACCTGCTTTTCGCTGAAAGGGTCAATCATCCCTTTTAGCGATTGCTCGCGGATCCACCGATCTGGCTGAATTGACATGCAACTCCTTAAGAACAAACCGGCCAAACAGAGCCGGTTGCAGCGGTACAGAAAAAATCCTTCTCCTGGAAACTGCATCTTACGGGAGGCTGCGCTGCTTGACAAACTTGATCCCTGGCAATCCCGCTGGACCAACCCGGAAACACGCTATACGATGAGGACGTAGCTCCGGCCATTGCTGTTACCTATCCACTCTTAGGGGTATGGCGTTGATTAAACAGGACATCATCCATCAAGTCATCGCGAAGACCGGGCTACCGCGGAATAAAGCGGAAGCCGCCGTCGATACGGTCTTCGAAAGCCTGAAAAAAGCGCTCGCCTCGGGTGACCGGATCGAGCTGCGTGGCTTTGGAGTCTTCAATGTCCGCCCGCGGAAGACCGGGATTGGGCGCAACCCAAGAACCGGAGCAGAGGTGACCATCACTCCGGGCAAGGCGGTTCGATTCAAGCCAGGCAAGGAACTTCACCTGCTGGATTCATAGCGGCCTCCCTTGGCAGAAGTGGAAACATCTGACCCAGCGGAGCTTCTCTCGGGGAGCGCCGATCTAGGGGAGAAAGTTCCGGGCAAGCGCCGTTCCTTCGCTTGGCTCGCGCTTTCCTTGCTGGTGGTCAGTATCTTTACGACAGCCAGCACCGGCGCTTTGCTGATGCAGAATTTTCGTCTTGGCCAGCCGCCCTTGACGGTCGAGGACGACCTTTTTCCGCTCATCTGGATCTGGAAACATACTTCGCTGCTGGGCAGTGGATGGAGTTTCTCGCTTACGCTGCTGGGCATTCTTCTTGCGCACGAAGCAGGGCACTTCATTTTTTGTTGGCGGCACGGGATTCGCGCTTCCTGGCCTTATGTGCTACCTGCCCCGACCCTGAGCGGAACCGCCGGCGCGGTGATTCGGATCCAGTCTCGAATTCCCTCACGCCGTGCGCTGCTCGAAGTGGGCATTGCCGGGCCCATTGCCGGATATGTAGTGGCGATATTTACCACGGTGCTGGGTCTGCTGCTTTCCCGGCCCGCCATCGCTGGATCGGCTGTGGCGCTGGTGCAATTCCGCCAACCTTTGACCGTGGCGGTTTTGGACTGGTCCCTCAGGGCATGTTTTCCCTCTGTGCCGGCGCTTGACAATATCATTCCTCACCCTGTCCTGATCGCAAGCTGGGTAGGCTTGTTCGTCACCTCGCTCAACCTGATCCCCGCGGGACAACTGGATGGGGGCCACATCCTCTACGCAATTTCGCAGCAATGGCACCGCCGGTTAACCTTTGTGGTACCGCTGATTCTCTTGGCGATGGGGCTGACGCTGTGGACCGGATGGGTGCTTTGGGGCGTGATCTTGTTGCTGCCGGCCATGCGCCATCCGCATGTCCCGTTTTTTCCCCTGATGCCCTACAGCTATCGCTGGTTCGCCGTGGCGGCGCTGGCGATTCTCCTGCTGACTTTTTTACCGGCTCCATTTGTGGGAACCAGTCTCCTCGATCTCTTCCGCTGAAGGCTAAACAAATCTAGCCCAAAAACAGCTCTCCCCTACCCACAGCTTTGTCGTCTCGACCGAAGCGAACCCGGATTTCCTGTCACGCTGCGCCGGACGCGTCCACGTGTGCGCCTTTCCGTTAAAGAAAGGCGCATGAAGCTCGCCAACGCCACAAACCTCAACAGGAAATCCGGGGTAGCGAAGTGGAGAGACCTGCAGTTTGCTTCATGGAAAAACAGCTTCTCCCCCTACCCACAAAATTGTCATCTCGACCGAAGCGAAGCGAGTGGAGAGATCTGCGGTTTACTTCAACCAAAAACAGCTCTCCCCTAC
>JBARKD010000302.1:0-8705 GCA_049800615.1 Acidobacteriaceae bacterium
GAGCGAACCTCCGCCCATGGGGAAATACATTGGCGGCTGCCGTTCACTGCTTGCCCCTCGATAGCCGCCCGCAAAATGGCTGGCCGGAGCAGCGCCGGAGATCTGCAATACCCATACAAAATCGTCGATGCCTTCTCCGCGGTAATGTTCACCCCAGCGGACGTCGTGCAGCGTGGTCGCGGGATCGAGTCCCAGGGCTTTCCAGCATCGATTGGTAATCAGCGCATCTACCCCCGCGCCTTCATCCACCTCGTTGAAGTGGGGAAGAGCTTCCCCGGCATACAGCTCCTGTCCCGACTCGTTGTAGACGGGTGGGCGTTCGGTGTTGTTCAGCAGGCCCTCTACCAGATCCGAGGCCGGTACCAGATCCTTCAGTCCCTGCTGGTATTGAATACCGATGGCATCGCAACCGAACTCGTGCGCCATGCGCACGGCGGCGATATACATCTTGCACTGACCATGAATCTGCGCATCCGTGAGCTCCGTAGCCTCATCCTTGCCGGTAACAAACTTCATTCCGGCCGCATCGAGCCAGTTGCGCACAGCGTCTGCTTCGCGGTCGCTGGTCATGCGCATCCGGGCCACCAGGGCCGACTGGCTCAGCCGCTCCTTAAAGACCCCCAACGGGTTCAGCAATTCGTCATCGACGATGGCGTTGTACATGCCCATGCAACCCTCGTCGAAGACGCCGAGGATCGCTTTATTTTTTCGCAGCTCAGCCGCTAATTTCTCCCCCATGCCACGGGCGGAAGCAGGCAGCCGCTCAGGTTCGAGCTCTTTCACATGGCTCAGATCGTGGCTTACCGCGCTGCGATCGATCCACTCCTTTAGACCGCGCAGGAAGAAGTCATCGTCGAACCGCTCGCTCCACAATGTGCTGAACGGAACGCCTGCCTTAACCAGCGAACCATTCAGGTTGAGCAGCCCCACCAGGCCGGGCCAACGCCCGGACCAGTTCGCCACTGTCAGAATGGGTCCGCGGTGAAAACGCATGCCAGGGAGCACATGGTGGCTGTATTGCCACGCCGCTGTGGCAAATACCAGGTTGGCTTCGGGGGCGATCCGGGAAAAAACATTCATTCCCATTCGCTGGCTGGAAATGAAACCGTGCCCTGACGAGGCGTCGACCGGAAAGGCTCGCTTTACGGTGACTCCCTGTTCGCGAAAGCACCGTGTCAGGTTGCGCTCGAGTTCCTCTTGCTGTGGCCAGCAGACTTCGTTTGCCGATTGTCTCAGGTCGCCGCTGGTGATGAGGACGACTTCAGTCTTTTGCTCTTTCCCGTCTTTCATAAACAAACCCATTCGCCTTTGGCGAACATTTTAAGCCCTCCGCCCGGCTATGCGGCGAAACGATTCACTTCAAGGAACTTCATCGCGAAGGCCGCCCGGTTCATCAAACTCAATGACCAGCGCTTCCTTGCTCGTTCAATAGATGCGAGGTGGGGCGATGGCGGAAGGAGAAATATCCAATGTCGCGTGCCGTCAGATTCAACGATTACGGCGGGATTGAAGTGTTGCAAGTCGTGGACGTCGAGCGCCCGGTTCCAGGGCCCGGCCAGGTCCTGGTTCGTGTGAAGGCGGCGGGAATAAATCCCGGCGAAGCCTCCATACGAAAGGGACTCTTTGCGAAGCAATGGCCATCAACTTTTCCCTCGGGGCAGGGAAGTGATCTGGCAGGAGTGGTGGAGCAGACAGGTTCCGGAGTTACAAATTTCGCCCCCGGCGATGAGGTCATTGGGTTCACCAACAAGCGGGCCAGTCACGCTGAATTCGTTGGCGTAGAGGCTCGCGACCTCGTGCCGCGCCCGCGAAATGTCTCCTGGGAACAGGCGGGCGCGCTGTTTGTAGTCGGGACCACAGCCTATGCCGCCGTGCGTGCCGTCGGCCTTAAACCTGGTGATACCGTTGTTGTTTCCGGAGCCGCGGGTGGCGTCGGCTCCGTCGCCGTTCAGTTGGCAAGAAATGCCGGCGCCACGGTTATCGGACTGGCCAGCGAAAGCAATCACGCGTGGCTAAAAGACCTGGGCATCCTGCCTCTTGCCTACGGCGATGAATCAGGCGGCGGCTTAGAGGGCCGGATCCGTGCTGTCAGTGGAGGGAAGATTGACGCTTTCATTGATACCTTTGGCGGTGGCTATGTCGATCTTGCGCTGAAGCTGGGTGTTCCGAAGGAGCGCATTGATACCATCATTGACTTCGCCGCCGCAGAAAAGCATGGCGTTAAAACGGATGGCAACCACGCTGCCGCCAACGCCGGGGTTCTGGCGGAACTGGCGAACCTGATCGCCGCCGGCCGCCTGGAGATCCCAATCGCCAGGGTCTACCCCCTGGATCAGGTTCAGGAGGCCTACCGTGTGCTTGAGCAGCGTCACACCCGTGGCAAGATCGTCCTGATGCCGTAACTTCGGAAAACTCGGCGGTTCAGACCCGGGCTCCTGGCGCGCTCCTACGCGGAGATACCTCGATTCTCCGAAAATTTGCAGAGACTCGTGCCGCTCCCGGTGCATCGGTTCTCAAGTACCTCAAGCTCCCAGGGGAGCCGATCATGCCCGTCCTATCCGTGCGTCGCTCAAAGAGGATTCCGTGGCTTGGTCGGTGGCGGGACATATGAGAATCGCACCAGTGGGATAACCTTCGGAGTGCAGGCAGAGAACGGGTGGTAACCGCTCTGCGCGCGTTAAGCGAATTGGAAGGGGCTTAATTTGGTCACGAAACCGCAGTCATCCGTCGATAGGTCGCGGTCCGATGCCGCATCCGGAACTCCAAAGAGGCTGACCTGGGCTCAAGCTGAGGGTAATCCGCTTCCTCTCGGTATTACCTGGATCGAGAGAGAGCAGGCTTTCAACTTTGCGGTCCATTCGGAACACGCGGAGAGCGTAACGCTGCTCCTATATTCCGCAGCCGACTATGCAACTCCGCTCTTCACCTTCCGCTTTGACTTCCTGCACAACAAGTCGGGCCGCATTTGGCATTGCCGCATTCCAGCCCAGAAAATCGAAGGCGCCCTCTACTATGCCTATTCGGTTTCAGGGCCGTCGGATGGCCGCCTTCACAGTTTCGATGCGCAGAAGGTGCTGCTCGATCCCTATGCGAAATGCGTTTTCTTCCCTCCTGGCTTCGATCGCCAATCGGCCATGCGCGAGGGACCCAACGCGGGCAAGGCGCCATTAGGAGTGCTTTCCGCCCATCGCCATGACTTTGACTGGGGACAGGATCGAACGATACATCACGACGCGGACGCGATCATCTACGAATTGCACGTCAAAGGCTTCACCCGCAATCCCAACTCGGGGGTCGATGCAAATCTTGCCGGTACCTACGCAGGCCTGGTTAAGAAGATTCCCTATCTCCTGGATCTGGGAATCACGGTCGTCGAGTTAATGCCCATCTTTCAGCGTGATCCGCAAGAGGGCGATTACTGGGGCTATATGCCTCTGAACTTCTTTGCGCCCCACGGGCAGTATGCCGCCAGTCGCGGCGAGGATGCCCAGCATCTTGAATTTATGGGTATGATCAAGGCCTTCCACGATGCCGGGATTGGCGTCATTCTGGACGTGGTCTACAACCACTCCTGCGAAAGCGACCACCGGGGACCCATTTATAGCTTTAAGGGCCTTGACGCCGGAACCTATTACATGACCTCCTCCGATCCTGCGAGCCCGTACGCCAATTATTCGGGGACCGGCAATACCTTCAATTTCAGCCAGGGCCACGTGCGCAAGATGGTGATGGACAGTCTGCGTTACTGGAAGCAGGAAATGCATGTGGACGGATTTCGCTTCGACCTGGCTTCGGTATTCAGCCGCAATGCCGATGGCTCGCTCAATTGGGGGGACGCGCCCATTTTCAGTGAACTCGCGGCAGATCCGCAGCTAGGACGTGTGCGCTTCATCGCCGAACCATGGGATGTGGCCGCCTATCAACTTGGCCGCGGATTCCCAGGGATGACCTGGCTGCAATGGAACGGGCGTTTTCGCGACGATATCCGGCGTTTCGTCAAAAGCGATCCAGGCCTGATTCCAGACCTGATGCGCCGCATTTACGGTAGCGACGATCTGTTTCCTGACTCGCGTCCTGACGCCTATCACCCGTACCAGAGCGTGAACTATATAAATTCGCATGATGGCTTCACGCTCTATGACCTGGTCTCCTACGAGCAGAAGAACAACTGGGCGAATGGGAACAACAATAGTGATGGCATGGACGCAAACTACAGCTGGAACTGCGGCTGGGAAGGCGACCACGGCGTGCCGGCGGATGTGATCGCGTTGCGCAAAAGCCAGGTAAAGAACTTCTGCTGCTTGCTGTTGCTCTCCAACGGAATCCCTATGTTCCGGGCAGGGGATGAATTCATGCACACTCAGTCCGGCAACAACAATCCTTACAACCAGGACAACGAGATCGCGTGGTTGGACTGGAGCCGGCTGCAGGCGAACGCGGACATCTTTCGCTTCTTCAAGAGCATGATTGCTTTTCGCAAGAAGCATCCTTCGTTAAGCAGGAGCAGATTCTGGCGTGAGGATGTCGCCTGGTACGGGACCGGCCTGACCATCGATACTTCTAAAAACTCGCACACGCTGGCTTTCTGCCTGCACGGCGCTTCTCAGCAGGATGACGATCTTTATGTGATGATCAATGCCTACTGGGAGTCACTGAAATTCCACATCCAGGAAGGAACTTCCTCGGAGTGGAAAAGAATCGTGGACACGTCCCTACACGGTCCTGAAGACTTTTCCAGCGAAGGCCGGTCCATCGAGGGCATGGACTACCTGGTGCAGTCGCGATCGATCGTAGTTCTGCAGCGCCTGGCGTAGTTCTGCTGCGCCCTGGGAAAACCCAGGGTTGACCTGGGCTATTCTCAGCCGTGCCTGCGGGACTCAGTGCGCGGTTCTCAAGCAGACTCTTCTGACCCCGGGGGCCAGAAGTGAATTACCCTCTACGGATACGGCGGACCTTTGGCGAGGACTGCATTGAGCGTATTGTCGTGCCCATAGATGTCCTCGAAGAAGTGCACCGAGTCATCCGGAGCAACGACCGCGGTCTGATAAACAATCAAGACCGGCACAGGATTTACCAGGTTGACCTGTTGGTTGTCTGGACCTGATTGCATGGCGGCCTGTACTTTTGCGAGCGTCCACGGCGGCTGATTGCGGAGTAGGAATGCGGCCAGCTCCGCCGGCTTTTCCACGCGCACGCAACCGTGGCTGAAGTCGCGACGGTCCTGGGAAAACAACTGCGGCGCTGGCGTGCTGTGCAGGTAGACATTGTTCGCATTGGGAAAGATGAACTTGATCAGGCCAAGCGCGTTGGTGGGTCCGGGCTTCTGCCGCACCATCAGCTTTCCTGCTCGCAGCTGCGCCAGCACGTCATCGCTCACCGTCCCGCTGGTAATCACCTTGCCGCTGTTGTCCGTCACCTCGAAACCCTTTTTCCCGATGTATCCCCGGTCCTTCACAATCGAAGGAATGGTCTCGCCGCGCACGATGCTTGGCGGAACATTCCAGTAGGGCCGGAAGACAATGTACTTCATCAGCTCTGCGAACACTGGCGTCTGTGTCCGCACGGCCTTGCCGACCACCACATTCATTTCCAGCGCCACCTTTTGGTCGTAATTAAAAGCTCGCAGCACGAATTCCGGAATGTTCACCACCACGGGCGGCTGGGGAAACTTCGCCGGCAGCCAGCGCCAGCGCTCCAGCGCATCCTCGAGCTGGACGACCCGCGTGGCCAGGGGCACATTCATTTGCCGGATGGTCTCCTTGTCCAGTTTTCCATCCACCGCCAGCCCATGCCGCGTCTGGAAATGCTTTACGCCGTCGACCAGGGAAGGATCATACTTCTCTTCGTCTAGAGTTGTGGGCACACCCGGTGGTAAGTCGCCTAACAGCTGCAACCGCGCCTCTAGCTCCGCGCTGCCGGTATAGGCTTCGCCTGGGGCGACGGTCTTCTGTACTGCGGGGACCGCGGGGCCATCGCCCTTGGCGGCCAGCTGCTCGTATTGCTGCAGCGCCCCTTCCACTCGCTGATAGCCGGCATAGGTTGGCTCGATTCCGGCCAGCACTGCCGTCAAATCCGAAGCGTGGATCACGTTGGTGGTTAGAAATTGGGGCAGATCGTACTTCTTTTCCTGAGCATCGATGCCGAAATTAAAGTGCGACGGGCTCACCCGGCCAATGTGCAGATCGGAAATGTAGCGCATGGCCGCCACGGTCATTGCCGCGTCGAATGTCGCCACCGTCTTGGCATCCCCACCGTTTGTCTGCAGTGCGGCGATCCTGGCTGGCCAGCGCGACGCGTCGAATTCTTCCGGGTCCAGACCCTTGCGCTGGGCTTGCTCGAACGCCTGGATCAAGCCCAAAGCTTGCGGCGATGGCTGGCCGCCTTCGAGCCACAGCGGAGCAAAATTCGAGACCTCGTAGGCATTCTGAAAATGAAGACGATAATCGGAAAAATCCGGATATCGCAGGTCTACCAGTTTCCCCGCAGCAGCAATCTCGTGTAGTTGGGCGGAGACGGCGGCCGGGTCGGCAAAATAGCCTGTTCCGGCGGCTGAGAATCCGCGTCCAACGCAGCCGAATACCAACAAAAGCAGAATGGCGGCATATCGATGCAAGGAGGGCTGAGAAAGGGTCCTTGCTTTATCAGGTGGTGCGTACATGCGTCGTCCTTCGAGCAGGCGAAAGCGTTCAAGCGCTGTGGCGAATCATTAGATGACAGCTTGTCAGGGGCCTTGTCTTGCCAGTGTACAACCGGGAAGAGAGTGCTCGCCGTAGGTATTTCGTATATGGTGGTGGTGCCCTCACTCGAGGCGTTGATTTGAAGATGTTGATTTTGACGTTCCCTGGGCCGTCCGCCCATGTGGGGAAAGCGATTTTCATGCGTCTGCTGCGTCTCCTGTTGTTGCTCCTTCTGGCCGGTGGCCCGCTCGTTCTCCGATCCACGGCCGCGGATGATCCGGAAGTCGGCTCGCTCAATAAGGTCGAGCGGCTCGATTGGTTTCGCGATCAGGGTTTCGGTCTTTTCATCCACTGGAGCGTGGATAGCCAACTCGGGGTTGTGATCAGCCACTCCCTGGTCGGAGCCTCGCCGGAATACACCGACCGCTTTTTCACGCAGCTGCCCAAAACCTTCGACCCCGAGGGCTTCCATCCGCAGGATTGGGCCCGGTTGGCCCGCCTGGCGGGCATTCGCTACGTGATGTTCACCGCCAAACATCATTCCGGCTTTGCCATGTTCGACACCACGACGACCCCGTTCGGAATCATGAATACGCCCTTTCACCGCGACATTACCAGGGAAGTCTACGACGCGTTTCGCTCCCAGGGTATTGCTGCCGGTGTCTATTACTCGCCAGACGATTTCTGGTGGCTTCATCAGCACAACAAGACCATTGAGCGTTCCGTGCCCGAAGTTCAGCCGCGTAATAACCCCGGACTGATGGAATACGATCAGACCCAGTTGCGCGAGCTGCTGACCCACTACGGCAAAATCGACGCACTGTTTCTTGACGGTGAGGCGGTGGGGCTTCGCGACCTTGCGTGGAAGCTGGATCCTGACATCATCGTCACCCGGGGAGCCATTCGGACTCCGGAGCTCACCGTTCCAGGCATGCCTCTGCCCGGCGCATGGGAAACCTGCATGACGATGGGGACGGCATGGCAGTATCAACCGCAGAACGAGCATTACAAGTCGGGCGGCGAACTGATCCGCCTGCTCATTCAGACCCGTGCCAAGGGCGGCAATTTCCTGCTCAACGTAGGCCCTAAGCCAAATGGCGAGTTGCCCATTGAGGAGGAAGAGCGCCTGCGCGAGATAGCCCTCTGGATGTTCGTTAACTCCGATGCCATTTATTCCGTTCGGCCCTGGATCATCACCAACGAAGAAAATATCTGGTTTACGAAAAAGAAGGACAGCTCAACGCTCTACGCCATCATCGAGTCCGATAAGCCCTGGCCACGGGCCAGCTGGAAGGAATTTACTCTGCATTCGGTCCGCGCGACGGCCAATACCAAGCTCAACGTGCTGGGCCAGAGCGATCAGGTGGTTGAGTACCACCCTGAAATCAAGCCTCTGTCGACCTGGCATCAGGAAAAGGACGGCCTCCATGTTCGCGTCATGCAGACCCAGCGCCTGCAGGACAATTTCCAATGGCCGAACCCGGCTGTGCTGCGCATCACCAATGTTGAACCTGCGCTGACGCCGCCCCATGTCCAGAGCACCGGCTCGACCCCGGAATCCTCCGGCCGGGAGACTCTTGAAGCCCAGGTGCTGGACATGGGTGATAGCGCATCTCTCCAGGCCGGCTTCGAATACCGTCCCATCTTTGGGGAAGACGTCAATTCGCGCTCGGCCGCCTGGACCGCAACGCCGCTACAGACAGTCACTAAGCCCGGTTCTTACAGCGCTCACATCGAGGGCCTGACGGCAAATGCGGCTTACGAGTTTCGTGCCGTCATCCACCACCCGTTGGTGACTCTCTATGGGGCAGATATCGCCATGAAGCGTTGAGCCGAGGCTGGCCCCTACCCGACTTTTAAAAAGTTGTTGCAAAAGCCTGCGTCACTGTGATGGGGTAGAACGAAGGCCGTTCTGTTCCTATGGGTTGTCATAGTTTCGCCAGGATTTTACCTACCCAACGGCAGCTTGGGGTTCATCTGCGCCCGCTGGCGTTGCTCCTCATTGCCGTGGCCGGCTGCCTGCCCGCC
>JBARKD010000303.1:0-2281 GCA_049800615.1 Acidobacteriaceae bacterium
CCCTTTGTCATCCCGACCGAAGCGGAGGGATCTGCAGTTTGCCCAGTTGCGCCGCGCGCTGCACGCACGCATCGGCCCAGTCCTGGCCTCGGTTCCGCGGGTGTTACGGCCGTCATGGCCTGGATAGTGCAGTCTACTTCGGCGTTGCTGACCCGACGAAAAGTCGACCCCTAGATACAAAGCCAGGGATACAAAGCCAGGCCCGCCTCTCCCGAATCCCGTAACTCTCCTTATTCTGACCCTTCGCATTTCGGTTGCGCCGGCTCTGTTTTCTCTATTTCCGCTGGCGGCAAAATCTGTATCTTTAAAAAAATGTAAATAAAGTCCGGGGGGCATTTTGTTGGCAGACGAATTGCGTCGAAGATTTACTCGGGCCAGGTTGGCCGCGATCCTCGAATATGAGCTGAGGGAAAGCGGTAAGCACCATGCGCGGCCTCACGTGGCCATTGTTCCCCAACACGGCTACTTGGTAGCCATTGGAGATGGGGACTCGGTCACCATCCGGCTGGTGGAAGACTAGGCTTGGGCTGACAGGACGGGCCGAAATGAAGATGCGCCCGGAACCAAGGGCGCATCTTCAATGGTAAAGGCAACGGTGAGGCTGCGGTTAGGGCTTGGGGTTGCTGGCAGGAACCCGCTCGACTTCAACCTGCTGACGCCGCACCGAGTCGTGCACCGTCTGGACGTGATCGGACCCTGTTTTGCCCACCGCGACCTCCTCGACCACCCGCGCGGACTTGGAAACCACAGCCTCTTCGGCCGTCTCCACCACTTCGACGGTCTTGTCGGACCAGTCGATGTCCTGAAGATAGGTGGGATCGCTGATAGCGCGGCGAACCACTTCGGCATGCTCTTCGTGCAGCGTCACCTCAGCGTCAACCGGTCTCTCGGTAACGAAGCGGCGGATGCGGGTCGTGCCCTGCTCTACCAGCCGTTTACCAACGTCGAGATGCTCTTCGGCCAAACGGATGACTTCCTGCTTGCCCAAATCCGAAGTCACTGGCCGGGCGGGCAATGCGGCGGCCGCCGCCGGCGTGGCAATGGCAGCTGCAGTCTCTTTGGAAATCACCCCGGTATCAGCCGCGCGATCGGCCACGTCGACCAGATTGTGCTGGTGCAAAATTCCCATCGCCTTGGGCACGTCTTCGTTGGCCGCCCGCAGCGTAAGCACAACTCCGCCCGACTCGACCGCTTTGGCGTATACCGTTGCTTCGTGCTGCGCGATGTCGCTGCCGAAAATACGATGCCACAGACCGGGCTCGCGCAAGGCAGTAGCGCTCTTGGGCAGTTCGGCGCCGCTCACGATGCTGATGTCGTCAGAGGAGAAGCCTGCATGCTGCAGGTTCTGCTCGGCCGCTTCAGCGTGTTCCGCGGTATCAAATAGGGTGACGACCTTCTCGTAGCTGCTCATTGAATTTCCTCTCTTGGGTTGTTTGCTTTGGGGCTAGCCTCGGCTGAAGTGACCGCAGGCCGTTCGAGTGGGTGGCGAGAGATCACAGCTTCCTGCCGGCGCAAGGTGATCGTCTCCTGGTATCTCTCCGTATGCTTAAGCCGTCGAATATGTATTTCTTCTTTCAGAACAAGGCGGCGCTCAATCTTCACCACCTCTTCCACGACGGGGATAATCGTGACATCGCCTTCCTGGCGTACCGAAGGCATGGCCTCAACGGGACGGTCGACGGCAATGCGCTCGACCTCCACCTTTTCATGCTGAAGTAATTCGTCGACCTGCTCCTGATAGTCGTGAGTTACCCGGGACACGCGGACCCCCGCTGTTTCCACAGCGCGCTTGGCAACGGAGAGAGTCTCTTCAAAAACTGGAATGACCGTTGGACCGGTTACGGAATCTGCGGAAAGGCCGGCTCGCGAATCGTTTGCGATGCCGGAAGTGGCCTCCTGCATAGGCTCGGTCACGGTAGTGAGTGGCTCGCCCGGAGCCTGAACCCGCTTTTCGGCAGCCTGTGTTTCCCCGGCTGCATTGGTCACAGCCGCGGGTTCATTTGTCCATTCATTCAACAGCGGGTTCATAAAGAAGCACCCTTAAAGACGCGGGCTCTAGAGCGAGTTATTATTTGGCAGTCACCAGCATGGAGATACGGCGATTCTGCGCGCGGCCCTCGGGCGTCGCATTGTCGCCGACCGGATGGTCTTCCCCATAACCTTTGGGGACAAGCCGATCGGCGCCTATTCCCATGGTCCCAAGTTGAGCGACGACACTGTCGGCGCGCCCCTGGGAAAGCTTCAGATTATGAGCCGCATCGCCGGTGTTGTCCGTGTAGCC
>JBARKD010000304.1:0-8478 GCA_049800615.1 Acidobacteriaceae bacterium
GGCGGGCAGCGCGTGGCTGCGCAACTGAACGGAAAGGGAAATGTGGTGTTTTTCACCATGCCCGGGCAGCCGAACCTGGATGAACGGCTCAAGGGGTACAAAGATGTTTTCGCCAATTTTGCCGGTATTAAAGTTGTCGAGGTCTTTGATATGAAGGGCGAGTCGGGGACCGCCATGGACAAGGCGCAGGAGTATCTGACACGGACTGGCGCATCAAAGATCAACGCGTTCATTTGCCTGGAGGCGTCTGCCGGCAAGGACGTGGGCGAAGCTTTCAAACGCGCCAAAGCACAAGACGTCATGCTGATGGCAATGGATGTGGATCGGGCAACCCTGGAGCTGGTCAAAGACGGAACCATCCAGGCGACCATTTCCCAGAAGCCCTATACCATGGCGCTGCTTGGCCTGAAGGCCCTGGACGATCTCCATCATTACCCCTTGAAGCCCTTGGATCGAGACTGGGGGGCAGATCCGTCGTCGCCGCTGCCGGCCTTCATCGATACCGGTGTGTCATTGGTCGACAAGACGAATGTCGATAAATTCCTGGCGCCTCCATCGGCGGGCCCATAGTCCGCCTTTCCGCGGGCCGCCGTCTTCGCTTGACGAGGGCGGAGCGGGTTTTTCTGTGACGCTGCGCTGCCAACCTCAACAGAAAATCCGGGGAAGGCAGCCGTTTGCCTGGTGATATGGCTCTGCCCGTTGCCGGCGGTACTGGGTATGGGTAATTCCCCTTTGTAGGGATAACGTCTGCTGTTGAAAGCAGTTATAGCTAGTCCTGTGTGGTCATTCCTACGGAGAAGCCTGAAATGGAAGCTCCTCAGGCCAGCCAATTCCGAAACCCCCGGCGGTGAAAACCCCTTAGCGGTCTCTTCGAAACTGCGGCGGAGCGGGTTCGTCCACAATGTACTAGCGCTATACGGAGTGCAGGCTTGTACCTATGCTTTGCCTCTAGTGACATTCCCCTACCTTGCCCGAGTGCTGGGGCCTTCCGGGTGGGGCGTAGTGGTGTTTGCCCAGGCGCTTGGCGATGTGATCGCCTGCGTGGTCGAGTACGGTTTCGATATCTCCGCTTCGCGGGAGACATCGCGTCATCGCCATCAACCGGAGCATCTTTCTCAGCTCATCTCAGGAGTTTTGGGAGCGAAGGGGCTGTTGGCGATGGCGTGCATTGCGGGCGCGCTTTTTTGCCGCCGGTTCACTCACCATATTGCTCCGTCTTCCGCGCTGTTTTGGTCGAGCACCATTTGGGGTGTGTGCCAGGGCATCAACATGCTCTGGTACTTTCAGGGACTGGAGCGCATGCGCGTGGCCAGCGCGCTCGAAATCGGGGGCAAAGTGCTGGCTACGCTTAGCATTTTTGTGCTGGTGCACAAGCCCGAAGATGGCTGGAAAGTAATGGCTGCGCAGTGTGTAGGCTGCGTAGTGGCTCACGGGGTAACCGTGGTGTTGGCGTACCGCGAGGTGGGATTCCGGTGGCCTACGCCGTCGGGGGTGTGGCAGTCTCTCCGCCTGGGCGGTTCGATGTTCCTTTTTCGTGCAGTGGAGAGCCTTGGGGGCGCCCTGAACCGATTGGTTCTTGGCTCGGTTGCCCCGGTAGCGGCATTGGGTGAATATGCCGGAGCGGAACGTATCACCCGCGTGTTCCAGCAGGGAATGTGGCCGGTGAACCAGGCTCTTTATCCGAAGCTGACGCAACAAGCGCAGAACAATCCCCGGCGCGCCAGGCAGACGGTCAGGCTCAGCCTGCTCTTTCTGGGGGGCATTGGACTGATTTTCGGAGCGGCGATTTTCTTTACGGCGCCTCTGCTGGTGCGCTTCGCTCTAGGCCCGGCGTTCCAGCACTCGGTCCCGGTACTCCGGGTGTACGCGTTGTGGATACCGCTGGTTGCGCTTTCTACGGTCATCATCTTTCAGGTATTGCTGCCTAATCAACTAGACCATCCCTTCAATTTTGTGAATGTGACTTCGGGCTTGTCCGGCCTGGGGCTCGCGTTTCTGCTTGCTCCGCGGTTTGGAGCCGTCGGGATCGCGTGGTCTACCGTTTCTGCCCAACTCCTTAGCTTGATTTCGTTTTTCGTGATCATGGGGCGAGCGGGTCTGAATCCGTTCGCCCGACCCTCCGTGATTTTGCGGGGGATGCCTCGGAGACGGAAGACGGTACGGGTGCTGGCGACGGTCTCTAGCAGCCCGGAAGGCAAGTCACGCTGAAGAAAAGAACACCTTAGCTGGAAAAAATGACACAGACAAAGGTACAAAATGCACGGCCGGCAGCGGTGGTGATTTCTCTTTTATTTCAGCTACAAGAAATTGGACAGAGAGCGGTCTGAACTACTATTCTTGGGACATAACTGATTGGTTTCCGATCGGATGTTCAGTCGGGGCATAAACAGCCTCTGACGCTCTGATTGCATCAGTATTAAAGTGATACCCCAAGCTGCCGATATCCCTTCTACCGGCGTGACCTATAAAGCGACGGTTTTCTTCCCGGAGTAATGGTTTCGGGGAAACTGTAACCGCAATCCGCCGCCGTGACTGCCCAAAGTAACGAGGCAGGCTCGACGCTCTTGCAGAGTTTCGCGCATGTCATGCTCGTCGGTTTAGCCGACAACCTAAAAAAGGATGGACCAATCTGTTGCGAGATTTCCCCCAACTTCGCACTCGAGTCACACCCGGCCCGGGATTTATTCGTCAGCTCTCTCTCAAGAGGTGGTTCCGTAGCAACTTTCTTCATAATGTCGTAGCGCTGTACGGAGTTCAGGCGTGCACGTACGCTCTGCCGCTGCTGACCTTTCCTTACCTGGCCCGGGTCTTGGGTCCCTCCGGGTGGGGCGTCGTAGTTTATGCGCAGGCTATCGGAATTGTGATTGCGGGCCTGGTGGAATACGGGTTCGACATCTCGGCCTCGCGGGAAACGTCGCGTCACCGCGACGAGCCGGAAAGACTCTCGGCTCTGATCTCGGGGGTTCTGGGCGCGAAGAGCTTGCTCGCGCTGGCAGGCATCGCAGGGGCGTTGCTTTCGCGCCGTTTTACGTATCACGTGGCTCCATCCAACATCTTGTTCTGGTCGAGCACCATTTGGGGCGTCTGCCAGGGAATCAACATGTTGTGGTACTTCCAAGGTATGGAGCGCATGCGTTTGGCGAGCGCTCTGGAAGTTGGCGGCAAGGTGCTGGCGACGCTAAGTATCTTCGTGCTGGTGCGCAAGCCGGAGGATGGTTGGAAGGTGATGGCGGCCCAGTGTGTTGGCTGCGTGGTCTCTCACGGCATAACGGTGGTGCTGGCCTATCGCGAAGTCGGTTTTCGGTGGCCCACATTCTCCTCGGTGCGGCAGGCGCTTAGCATGGGAGGCTCAATGTTCCTGTTTCGCACGGTGCAAGGCCTGTCTGGTTCGGTAGACCGGCTGGTGCTGGGGGCGTTTGCCCCGGTCGCGGCTCTGGGCGAATACGCCGGCGCGGAACGGATCACGCGCGTTTTTCAACAGGGAATGTGGCCGGTTAACCAAGCCCTGTACCCGAAACTGACCCAACAGGCTATGAAGGACCCCAACCAGGCTACCAGGACCGTCAGGATCAGTACGCTGTTCCTGGGCGCACTGGGCCTTGTTCTGGGCCTGACAATTTTTGTTGGTGCTCCTATCCTGGTGCACGTTGTGCTGGGCCCTGGCTTTGGGGGAGCGGTGCCTGTGTTGCGGGTCTTTGCCTTGTGGATCCCATTGGTCGCCCTGTGCACGGTGATCACCTTCCAGGTGCTCCTGCCGAACCAGCTGGACAATCAATTCAATGTCGTGAACTTTACGACGGCTGTGATCGGGACTGCGGCCGCCGTCCTGCTGGCTCCGGAATTCAAAGCGGTGGGCATTGCCTGGGCGACCGTCATTGCCCAGCTCTACACTCTCGTGGCTTTTTGCTATATCGTATGGCGCGCTGGTTTAAATCCATTCGCGGCGCGCCCGTCTCATTCTTCGGTTCTCGTGCGCCATGTCGGCGCCTAGCAGGCTGAAAAACGGGCCGAAGCAACGAGCGAGGCGCTAAATGCTGTATGTGCGCCTCAACGGCTCCCCAGATCCCGCTGCGGTGCGGGACCCTGTCCGGTCATTGTCTGTTCCTTTTCGGGCATTCCCCTTTCGAGGGGTTCACGAAGGTCCGTCAAACCGTCTATAGCTTCCTTATCTTTGAGCAATTTCAGGATGAGGACAGCATGGGTTTAGGTTACGGAAAAGGAAGACTGGTGCCGACGGGAAAGCTAGGGCCGGCTATTTATGTAAGCTACAAAATCAGCCAGCAACTGGTGAAAACAAACGATTCCCACGGTTCTTTCCTGCGAGAGAAAGCCGTGGTGCATGCGATCGAACCCGAGCCCGGGCAGAGCATCGGATTGGGTGATTTTGACCTGATTATCGGTGGCGAGATCGTTCGTCTGAAGCATGTCGCCAGCGATCCAGAGTGGCTCGTTCTCTCCTCGGACACTTCTGTTATTTTTGCCTGAGAAAGCGCTAAGGGTTGAAGCAATTGTCGCCTCGACCGGAGCGAAACCCGGAGTTTGGGTGTTTCTAAAAAGCGAAACGGCGGTCACTGCCTCCTGGCAAGGACCTTTCTGGTGCGCCCCTTCCCACTTCGCTTTGGCGGAGTGAACAAGCTCTCGCATTTTGCTGGGGAAAGGTGCTACTATCCGTTCCGTCGACCCTGGCGCGCAGGAAGCCAGACCAGGAAAGCTCCCCGCTTTCTGAAACATCAGAAAAAAAGTCCCCTGCCGGAATTGAAATAGGAGGCGGACATGAATAAATCGTCAGTCATCAGCACAGCAGCTCTGCTGGCGTGGGGTCTCGTTGGATTCTCATCCAGAGCGCAGGAGACTGTTGCTCCCGCGACCGCAGCGAGTACGGAATCCGCCACGAATTCAACTTCTGAACCCGCCACTCCGCCCGCCGCCAATTCCAAGGTCAGGATTGTTCGCCTCAGCGAGGTTAAGGGAGAAGTACAGCTCGACCGATTGACGGGCAAGGGTCTGGAAGCCGCCATGGCGAACCTCCCCGTGATTGAGGGATCCAGGTTGAAGACCGGGAACGGCGTTGCCGAGGTCGAGTTCGAAGATAATTCCACGGTCCGGTTGGCGCCAAATTCTCTGGTTGAATTTCCCAGGCTTGAGCTTTTGCCGGGTGGAATCAAGGCCTCTACGGTCGACGTGCAGCAAGGCATGGTCTATGTCAGCCTGGTGAACACAAAAGACAACCAGTTAAGTGTGAAATTCGGGCAGCAGACGATGAACCTGCCTCCCGATAGCCACATTCGACTGCAGGTGACGCCGACCGAAGCAAACCTGGCGGTGATGCATGGCGATGTGACAGTGGAGGAGCCGGCGGGCACAACCAACATCGGCAAGAACAAGACGGCGACTTTTAATCTCACCGGACAAGGTCAACCCACCATCGCCAAGAGCCTGACGGACCAACCCCTGGATAAGTGGGATAGCACCGCCGTTCAATATCACAAGAGCTATGCCAACGCGAGTGCGTTTGGGGGATCCCCCTACGCTTATGGCATTAATGACATGAACTACTACGGCAGTTTTGTCAGTGGGTGCGGCGGATCTCTCTGGCGGCCTTATTTCACCGGCGCCGCGTGGGATCCGTACTCGAGCGGGGCCTGGGCGTACTATCCCTCAGCTGGCTATTCCTGGGTGTCCCCATATCCCTGGGGTTGGACACCCTACCACTATGGAAGCTGGTCGTTCTGTCAGGGAATCGGCTGGGGTTGGATGCCGGGTGGCGCCTGGATGGGACTAGCTAACAACTCTTTCGTGAACCCCAACGGATCCCCAAACTCTTTTGCTGGGACTCGTCCTCATCCCCCGGTTGCGAGACCGTCTGTCACTCAGTCCAGCCTGGTTGGGGTAAATCTAAAGGCAATGCCGGCTTCGACTCTGAACGGAGAGGATAAGTTTGTGTTCCGCAGTGATTCGGCCGGATTAGGCGTACCGCGGGGCACCCTGGGCAAGCTCAACGGTTTCTCTAACCATGTGGCAGAGCACGGAATGGCGTCTACTACTGTTTTCACGTCGAGCGCGGGTGGAGCAAGAGCCGGTGGCCAAGAGCCGTCTACCTTCTCGGCAGCCAACAGAGGTAACCCTGGTAGCGCCAGCACCAGGTCTTCCTCCTCCTCCAATATGCAGGGCCCGGGGGGCGGCGGCTCCTCGCACATGTCGGCTCCATCCGCAGCCGGCCCTTCGGGGGGCGGCGGCGGCAGGAGATAGGCCGGTATTCCAGGAATGTTTGAGGGCCGTAGATGGCAATCCATCTGCGGCCCTTTTGCATTACGGGACTTTGGCCAGGAACGTCGATGCGGGCAGAGAAGCGCCATTGTAGAGATTGGCATCGGTGAAGTTTTGCCACGCATAGCGGACCTGTTGCGGTTCTGAAACTTCGGGCGAAGAAAGCAAAACCGTCGCACCCTGTACTTTGGCCGCCGCGGCCACAAAGCGTCCATCCGGGCCGGCCACTTCAAAACCCTTGACCTCGTCCCCTTTGCTGTTCAGGCCCTCCGCGTGATCAAACCAAATTTCCAGGTCTGTTCCCTGACGGGTGACTTGACGATAGAGCGGTCCGGTGAATTCGAGGCCGGTTTCTCCATAGGCGAGCGCGCGCCCGGCGAGGGCCAAACGTGCACCCACGGTTTGCTTGTCGGGAGGGTGGACGTTGTCTCGCTGCCCAACGTCAAGGCTGACGGCCATGCCGGTGTTGGCAACCGCCAAGGTGCGGCGCTCGCTATCCCGAATCAGTCCCCAATTCGACGGAGGCTTATCCCCAAAACTTGAGATTTGAACAAAAAGGAATGGGAGATTGCCCAAGCCCCATTGTGCCCGCCAATCAGCAACCAGGGCAGGAAGGATCCTGGCATAAAGGGGGGCGCGACCAGGGTCGCTGTCTGTTTCTCCCTGATACCAGAGGAAGCCCTTGATGGCGTACGGAGTGAACGGCGCGACCATTCCGTTATAGAGACCGGCCGGAATCCAGGAATAGGGGTCGGGATGCCACGGATGAGAAGGTGGTGGAACATGACGGGCCTTGGCATCTTCTTCTGCATGCTTTTCTGCGGATTCCACCAACCCCAGGTGGGATTGCTGGTCGGCAAAGCGAGCGCGCGCCGCGAAGGCAGGCATAAGCGAAGCGTCGGCGGACAAGGCATCCAGGCTGATCCAGGAATCGATCGGCGTGCCTCCCCACGAGGAATCGATGACACCAATGGGGACGTGTTCGCGCTGGGCGATCTCGCGGGCGAAGAAGAAAGCTACGGCCGAAAAGTCCCTGGCGGTGGCTGGAGTACATAGTTGCCACGTCGCGGCGATGTTATTCAGGGGCGAAGGCGAGGATTGATGTTCCATGCGCAGCAGCCGGACCTGGGGCAGATTGGCCTGCGCAATTTCCTGCTCAGCATTGGTCACAACGGCCGAATTAGGGAATCCGCCTAACGGCATCTCCATGTTCGATTGCCCGGAGGCAAACCAGACATCGCCTACCAGCAAATCCGAACGGGTCAAATCGGAGCTGCCGTGGATGGTGAGAGCGAAGGGACCGCCGGCAGGTTCCGGTTTAAGCCAAGCGTCCCACAAGCCCACCGTGGTTGCGCTGGTGGTCATCGTCTGACCATGGAAAGAGATGGTGATTTTCTCACCCGGCGAGGCGTCGCCCCACAGGTGAATCGGCACATCCCGCTGAAAGACGGCATGATCGGTGATGACCGGCGTAAGACGTACTTCGGCCTGAGCGGCACCCAGCAGACAGAGAAGGCCCGCGGACAAGGTGAGTTTCGCGGTCCACATCTGGTTAAAGGGATGGGTACGAAATAAGTGGAGACGGTTACAACTTTGCTTGTGCAGGATGCCTCTCATTGGACTAGGATAGACAGCAAATTTTAGGGCCATGCTTCCTCCCCCGGGTTAACCAAATTTCAGTAGCAGGATAAAGGAAGGAACACATGTTTGGATTGATTTGGTGGGTAATCGTCGGCCTTATCGCGGGCTGGCTGACGGGCAAGATCATGAGCGGCGGAGGGTACGGTCCCCTCATGGACATCATCGTCGGCATCCTCGGGGCGCTCCTCGGTGGGTTTATTATGTCGCACCTTGGCTTTGCCGGATCAGGCGGCCTCATCTACACCATCATCGTCGCTGTGATTGGGGCAATCATTCTCACCCTGCTGCTCCGCTTGATTACCCGCGGGCGGGTTCGACAGGTGTAGCGGCGGCTCTTTTTGGCCTTCCGCGCTTAGAAGCCGTAAAACGCCGGGTGCCTCATCCTTCGCGCTTTAAGCGAAGAGTGGGATACCCGGCTTTTTTAGGGGCCAAAGAGTCTGCGTGCGAACCGATGGTTCCATAAAGATCTATCGCCGGTTCAGTAAACCGCAGATCCCTTGTATCTAGAGAGAGGCGACATTTTTTAAGAGAATGTCGTTAGGCGAGGGTGGATAGCCGTCCGCCCTCGCC
>JBARKD010000305.1:0-2266 GCA_049800615.1 Acidobacteriaceae bacterium
CATGGTGTCGAGAGGCGGCACCAACGAATTCCACGGCTCGGCCTACGAATATCTGCGAAATAGCTTTTTCGACGCCACCGCGTTCGATTCGCCACGCTCGCCGTTCCGCATGAACAACTTCGGCGCCAGCCTGGGAGGCCCGGTCCTCCACAATAAGCTATTCGTTTTTGCGAACTATGAGGGCATCCGGCAGACCTTCTCGCAACAGATCAGCGGGTATGTGCCTACCGATGCCTATCGAGCCGAGGTGTTACAGAAGTCACCCGTGCTCGCACCGCTTATTAACTACTTCCCGCAGGGCAATATACCGACTGCCGATCCCAATGCCAATCTCTGGATCAGCGGCGGCGCCAGCCCGACCAACGAGGATGGCGGTTTGTTCCGCGTAGACTATATTGCGGATAGCAGAACCTCCGTATCGCTCCGCTTCAATACGGACCAGTACTACAACATCTCGCCGGCCTTGGCGGAGAATACCTACACCACGGTGGATACTCCCAACACCGTGCTCGATATGCAACATTCGTTCTCCTCCGCCATGTTGAACGACGCACGGCTCGGACAGAATCGCGATAACTACGAAGATACGGGAGACGGTAAATCACTCTACTCCCTATCGATTACCGGGTTCACCAGTTATGCGTTGGGCGATCACTCTTATCGCAAAGATAATTCTTACAGCTTTGTCGATAACTTCACATACACCAAGGGGCGCCACACGATCAAGGCAGGAGTGGAAATCCGGCGCATGCAGGAGAATAAGCTTCATCTCGCATCGTTGCAGAGCCTCACTTACCTCAGCGAGACTGCCTTTCTCAATAACCAATTGGACGCTTTCAGTTATAGCCCGCTGCCGATCGAGACCCAGGCGCGCAAGAATCCCTATTACGGGTATGTGCTGGACGAATTCAAGATTCGTCCGAACCTTACCGTGAATGCCGGACTGCGCTACGAGTACTACGGCGTCGACTATGACAAAAACAATATTGGCCAGGTGTTCGATCCTTACAGTTGCGGGTTGCAATATTGCCCCCCGGGCGCGTCGTTTTATCGTCCGAACCTGCACGATTTCGAGCCGCGCCTGAGTATCGCGTGGGCGCCGGATATGTTCCACGGCAAGACCGCCATTCGCGCCGGCTCCGGCATCTTTTATAGCGATGGACAATTCGGCGGCTTGTATGCCGCCTCAACGCAAATCGGCCAATCGTTCAACCTATCCCAGTTGAACATACCGACCCTCTCGTATCCCGTCACTCCTTTCTTCAGCGATGCCGCTTATAGCTTGAGCTATTCGGGCAAGGATCGCAATCGCAAAGATGTCGCCGTCGACCAGTGGACGGCTTCGATCGAACAGCAAGTCGCCAAGGACACGATGTTCAGTGTGACCTATCTCGGCACGAAAGGAACCCACGAGTTCAGCTCCCAAACGCTGAATGGCATCGACCCGCTTACGGGGACGCGCCCATTCGCCAGCCTCACCAATTCGACGATCGGCTATACCAACTATCAGGGAAATAGCGACCTGGAAGCTCTGCAGGCCGGGTTGCGGCGTAATATTTCAACCGGGCTGCTGATTTCCGCGAATTACCAGTATTCCCACGGGATCAGCGACGGTTCCAACGGCGACGGCGAGTCAGATACCCTGCAGAACAATAACTGCCGGACCTGCGAACGGGGCGATGCCGACTTTGACGTTCGTCACAACTTCAGCAGCAGCGTGATTTGGATGGTTCCCGCTGGGAAAGGCCGCCGCTGGCTGGCGGGTTCCTCTGGCTTTGTCAACGCGGTGTTGGGCGGATGGCAGTTGAGCGGCATAGGCATGGCGCGCACCGGTTTGCCGTTGAATGTAACACTGAGCCGCAGCGCCTCGGCATTGCCGGACGGTATTAACAGCAACCAGCGCCCGAATGTCGTTCCGGGGCAGCCGTTGTATCCCTCGGATCAGAGCGCCACTCTCTGGTTCAATCCTTATGCATTCAGCATTCCCGCCAACGGCACGTGGGGCAATGCGGGGCGGAACATTCTGAGGGCGCCGGATTTCTGGCAACTGGATTCGTCACTCGAAAAGCGTTTCCCGGTCACGGAACGGACGTTCATCAGCCTTCGAGCCGACGTGTTCAACATATTTAACCGGGCCCAACTCGGTAGTCCGAACGTCAAGTGGACCAATCCGTCCGCCGGCACGACTTTCGGCCAAATCACCAGTCCCTATACCACGTCGGCGGTGGGTACAGGCACGCCGCGGCAGATGCAATTCATGCTGCGG
>JBARKD010000306.1:0-10239 GCA_049800615.1 Acidobacteriaceae bacterium
GAGTTATAGCAGATCAAATCGAGCTTATTGTCGCCGTTCACATCACGAAGGAGTGGCGCATGGGTCTGAATGTCCGCGGAACCAACGGTTATGGAAGTGGGCGCACCAAAGGTCCCATTGCCATTGCCCAGGAAAATGTAAAGGGTGTTGGCGCTCACAGTTACGAGGTCAAGGTTTTTGTCGCTGTTTATCAGGCCCGACGTAATCTCGAGTGAACCCTGGTTCGCGGTGGTGACAGGGGCCTTGAACGTGCCATTTCCGTTCCCCAGGAGAACGCTGATCTCGCCAGTACTGCCGTTGACAGCGGCGATATCGAGTTTGCCGTCGTTGTTGAAATCACCCACCGTAAACTGCGGAAAACTGCTCACTGCGGTAGCAATGCCATCCTGAAACGTGCCGTTACCATTGCCCAGCAGAATGCTGATGCCTCCACTATCGGAAGCCGCCAAATCCAGTTTGCCATTGTGGTTGAAGTCCCCAATCGCGAGCAATCCGTGTTGCACACCGGCATCGGAGATCACAGCATCCTTGAAAGTTCCGTCGCCGTTCCCCAGGCAAACCGCAACCCCGTATCCAGATGCGGTAACACTGAAGGCGATGTCTGGGATTTTGTCTCCATTGAAATCACCCACGATCGCGTTTTCGGTCTGACAACTAGCGGGCGCCGGAATAGGAGTCCCAAACGTGCCATTACCATTTCCGGGAAGCACAGCAGTGGGAGCCCCCGAGCCGCTGGATTTGAGCAGATCAGTCTTTTTGCTGCCGGTGAAGTTGCCGAGATGAATTGTCCCAACGGTTCGAGGGACATTCTGCGCAGTCTGAGCCACGAAGGTTCCGTTTCCGTTGCCCAGAAGCACGCCAATGCCCTGTATATCACGCACTGCCAGGTCGATCTTTTTGTCTCCGTTAAAGTCACCCGAAAGAATTGAGCCGGAAGAGACTGCAAAGCTCTGGCCAACGGTGAAAGACCCGGTGCCGTTGCCCAGAAGCATGGTGACATCACCGCTCTCAAGATTTTCGACCGCGATATCAACGTCGATGCCGCCGCTAAAGAAATCGACAGCGAAGCCGTTCTGTCCCAGTCCAGCGTAATCTCCAGTTTGGTAGGTCGTGCTCGTTTTGAAGTCCCCACTTCCATCACCCAGATACACGCGTACCTTGGTGGGGGCGCTTGTATCTCCAGTGACAAGGTCAGGGATGCCGTCGTTGTTGAAATCGCCGACCGCGACGCCGCAGCTACCGTTTACGACCGCGATCGGAGTCTGAAACGTTCCGTTACCGTTGCCCAGCAATACTTCGCTGCCCGTGGTAATGTCTAGTTTTTCATCTTTGTTAAAGTCGGCGGTGGCGCTGCAACCGCTTCCGCCATAGTTAACCGTGCTGCTTACCGCCGAACCGAAGGTGCCGTCGCCGTTGCCTGGAAAGAATGCGATGGGCGAGCCAAAGAGAACGAGATCGATTTTCTTGTCGCCGTTGAAATCGCCGATTACCATCTGGGACTCATTTCCGACTGATGCGCGAGTAAAGGTCGGTGCTTTGAACTTCCCGTCGGTGCCGTCGGCGAGCATCACGCCAAACTCTGCTACTGCTGTCACTGGATCAGTACCCGTGATAACCACGTCGGGAATTCCGTCGCCGTTAATGTCTCCCGCCAGAATTATGGCTGGGTTATTAAGGCCGCTTATTGTGGTGACGATTGGCGTGCCAAATCCGCCCTTTCCATTGCCCGGAAAAACCACTAACTCTAGCGCCTGCGAGGAGGGATTCTCCCCCGAAAGCAAAACGTCGAGTTTTCCGTCGTGATTGAAATCGCCTTTGGCCAGGAAATTAAAAAGATCCTGTCCCGAGAGAGTAGAAGTTGGCTCTGGGATGAATTGTGCTTGTGAGCTGGCAACGAATAACGAGAGAACTACTGTGAGGGTAGCGATGCGCATTAAAAGACTCCTAAGAGATGGACTGACGGAGGGGTGAGCCAGAAGTTGAAAAAAGTATAGCCGCCGCAATTCATGGGGTCAAGAGCGAGTGGCCTTAATCAGCGCTCAAAAGCCTTGATAAAAGCCCAAAGACAGGGATTTCGCGGCGCTGTCACCTCGGCCTCCGGGTGAAGGTTCTTGCAACATTATTCATCCATATTTTCCACTTGCTGTGGATGGTTTTGGAGCCTTTGGACTCTTGACCCATCTGGCAGGATTGCAAGATAATTCACCTAATCCCCCGAAGTTGCGGGCTGGACTCACTTTTGAGTTCAGTCGACCCCGGTCAAAAAATATCCTTCGTCAGAAAAGAGCTCTTCATTATTATGCGGCTTCAGTCTGTTCATCACCCCTTCCTCACGGTGCTTTGCTTGAGCTTTCTCGGGCTTGCGCTCTCAGTTCCCGCAACGAGCCAGACCGCAACCCTTTCGACCAACAGTCTGAGCTTTGGGAATCAGACGGTCGGTACCCCCAGCACAGCCCAGGCTGTGACCGTGACCAACAACGGTACGAAGACGCTCAACATCACCAGTACGACGGTGGTCGGACTCGAGCGGCTGGATTTTGCCCCACTGTCGAATAAGTGCGGCAACACTTTGGGCGCCGGGAAAAATTGCAACATCTGGGCGACGTTTACGCCGCAGGCAGTGGGTGCCAGATCCGCAACCATCCAGATGGTCGACAACGCCTCCAACAGTCCGCAGATAATTACTTTGAGCGGCACCGGCACTGCGCCGGTCGCAAGCTGGTCCGTTCCCAACCTGAGTTTCGGATCTCAAACGGTTGGATCGAGCAGTTCGCCACTTGCAGTTACACTCACCAATACAGGCAATGGCACCCTGAATATCAGCAACGTTGCAGCCAGCGGCGATTACTCGCAGACAAATAATTGTAACAATCCCATTTTTCCGAACGGCACCTGCACCGTAACCGTGACGTTCACTCCTTCGGGAACCTGGGCGCGGATGGGAACGATTAACGTCACCAGCAATGCCATCGCGCCGCCGTTATTTCTGTCGGGCATGGGCGCCAGTGGCGGAAGTATAAGCCTCTCGACGCAGAGTCTCACCTTTACCAGCCAACTGGTTGGCAGCACCAGCGGACCTCAACCCGTTACATTGACAAACACAGGAAGCGCCCCCGCCGCCATCGAGAGCATTACTGCCAGCGGAGATTTCACCGAAACCAATACCTGCGGCGCCGTCCTTAGCGCAACCTGTGCGATCAATGTCACGTTCGCTCCGTCCTGGAGCGGCAGTCGCACCGGCGAGGTCGTTGTGAGCCTTACCGATCCGCCCATGCTTGAGGTCATCTCGCTCACGGGAACTGGCGGGGCACCAAAGACCACAGTCGCAATCAGCCCCAGGCAGTTCTCGCTGACGCCGACGCAGACCGAGCAGTTTCAAGCGACAATCAGCGGAGTATCCAGCACCAATGTGACGTGGTCCGTTGACGGCATTGCCGGCGGCAACAGTTCTGTCGGGACGATCTCCACGGGCGGGTTGTATACCCCTCCCAGCGGGGCTGGTGCGCACACAGTCACGGCAACGAGCATCGCAAACACGAGCCAGAAAGCCAATGTTCCGGTTTTTGTCACTAACAACCCCGGCGTCTTCACCCAGCACAATGACAACTCGCGAACCGGCCAGAATCTCAACGAAATAGTTTTGAGCGCGGCCAACGTCAACAAGACTCAGTTCGGAAGACTTGGCCGTTACCCGGTTGACGGATATGTGTATGCCCAGCCGCTTTATGTTGCGGGAGTGAACATTCCGAACCAGGGAACTCATAACGTGGTTTATGCGGTGACCGAGGGCGACAGTCTTTTTGCCTTCGATGCCGACAACCCGCCTCTTCTTCTGTGGCATACCAATTTCCTTACTCAGGGTTCCGTTACGACGATTCCTTCCACGGATCTTGCTCAAGCGGGTGGCGGCAATCTCGTTCCGCAAATCGGGATAACTTCCACTCCTGTGATCGATTCGAATCTCAACGCGATTTTTGTAGTTGCGGCGACAAAGGAGTATCAGAGCGGATCGGGTACCTACCAGTGGGTCCAGCGCCTGCACGGCCTCGACCTTGCCACTGGCGCAGAGATCTCCAATAGCCCAACCATGATTCAAGCGTCGGTTCCCGGTTCGGGGTCCGGGACCAGCGGTGGCAATATTTCGTTCAATGCTCTGCTTGAGAATCAGCGGCCCGGCCTGCTTCTGTTGGATGGCGTGGTCTACATCACGTGGGGATCGCAAAACGATCAAAATCCGTTCCACGGATGGGTCATAGGTTACAGCGAAACCACCATGCAACAGGTCGCGGTCTTCAACACGACCCCGAATGCAAAAGAGGGCGGAGTCTGGCAATCGGGAATCGCACCGGCCGCAGATGCCAACGGCAACATCTACCTGGCTACGGGCAATGGCACCTTCGACGCAAACTTGGGCGGCACGGATTATTCCGATAGCTTCCTCAAGCTCAGCACAGCCGGCGGGACGCTGGCCGTCGCTGATTATTTCTCGCCCTACAATCAGGGGTTTATGGGCGCAGATAATCTGGACTTAGGAGCAGGGGGCGTACTGCTGCTGCCTGACCAGCCGGGTCCAGTTACACATTTATTGGTTGGAGGCGGCAAGACCGCGTCCATTTACCTCGTGGATCGAGATAGTTTGGGCGGCTACGGACCGGGCTCGGATAACATCGTTCAGGAATTGGAAAACGTGTTGAACGTCCCCGCCAATTCGATCGGCATTCGGGGTTTGCCTGCTTATTGGAATGGTCAGATCTATGTCGCTGGAACCGGTGACGTGGCAAAGTCTTTCGGATTGTCCAACGGCTTGCTCTCGACCTTCCCACTGTCGGCGAGTCCCACCAAGAACTATTATCCCGGTGCTACTCCCATAGTCTCATCGAATGGTCCCACCGCCGGAGTGGTTTGGGTACTGGAGACCGATGGCTATGCGAAGAGTACCCCGGCCTTTCTCCACGCCTACGATGCGGCAAACCTTGGAGATGAACTCTACAACACCAAAATGAATCCCTCTCGTGATGCTGTTGCCGGGGCGGTTAAGTTCACAGTGCCGACGGTGGTCAACGGTAAAGTCTACGTGCCTACGCAAACCGAGTTGGACGTCTATGGTCTTTTGCCTTAGATGTGCGGCTTTCAACAACGCTGAACCGCTGAACCACTGAACCGCTGGAGCGAAGAGAAGAACTTGGCACTGTGCCGTGACCTAGGCGGTCCACAAGACAGTTAAAGGCAACAGTCCTAGAAACAGTTCGGGGCAACGGTCTGGAGTGACGTGACGTTGAGGCGGTTCTCTTTCTCCTTGCCCTCTTTGATCAGAACGCCCTTAACCACTATCTTCTCTGCCTTGTGGCTCGAAGGATTGAATACTCCTGCGCCCAGCAACTGATAATGTTGATTGCCCAGCGGTTTAGCAGCCGCTGCTTTTACGGCCGCCATTGACGTCGGCTGGGTCTCGGACACCACAGGCATACTGGCGCGGCTCAGCATCCACATTCCAGACGGGCTCTGCTCCAAACAACCCACGACTTCCGCTATCTCAAGGGCGCTTTCCTGAGGTTCCTGCGCCTGACCGGCATTGGCTTCCTCTTTCTGTGCGTGTTGAGTTTGCGCCGGAGTGACGGAGTTCTGGGCGTCGATCGAGTACTGGATAAACGGAGTGAACATTTCATCCCAGCTTTGGTTCGCTTCTCGAAAGTACACTTCCTTGTCGGGTCCAAAATTGTGCTCGGTATCGGCAGCGCCGTGGTGATGATGCAGATGTTCGTTCTTCAACGAATTGTCGTAATGGGCCGTGACCACCAGCTTGCTGCCCGCCGGCAGATGGAGTGGCTTGTCTAGTTCATAAGCCAGCTGCCAGTGGAAGTCGTATTTCGGTACGCTGAGCACGTTTTTCTCGTGTCCGTCGGGATAGACGACGGCATATTTGAAGTCCTTTCCCCGCAGGTGTGCGTGCGGCTGGACCTGGTAGATCGTAACCGGCTCGGTGTATGCCGTGACCCCGATCACTTCATAGTTCTCAGCGTTAGGCGGAATCGGTGGAATCGCCACGCTGGTGCCCTCGGCCTTCTGGCCCGGAGCATCCGTCAGCAATTCTTTGCCGTCCGCGATGATAGTCTCGCCCGAGGCAGGCACTCGGAAGATTTGATGTTTGGGGGGCGCGGACTGGAACCACAAGCCTAGCATCGGCTGGTCTGTTTCCGGTTTGCCACTGGTCTGGTAGTGGATGTTGAAGTTGAGGTACATGTTCTCCCCACCCTTCAACAGCTTGGCGGTGCCTTCTCCATACGATTCGAAAGTCGTGCCGGGCGTGTATACCCCCAGCATGTCGTATTCGCTGGCATTCGCCGGATCGGCAACTGCAGGCCGCGGGCCGATGGAAGCAGTCGGAAGGCCTAGCTTCCGTGCAACCAATGCGAGCCTATCAAGGTCTGCGGGTGTCACGCCCTTGTCTAACGCTACCTCGGTGATCGCCATATGGTGCACGACGGCACGATTGCTCGGCAGCACCTGGAGGGCAACCACCCACTTGTCTTCGGAAACCGGTACTTTGGCGAGGTACTTGACGTATGGGATTTCACCGTTGGCCGGCAGATGAAACTCCGGCAGCTTGATGACAAGGTCCGGCGCGAGTCCCTGCGGGTGCAGCCAGCCTTGCGAAACAGCTGGCGGGGGCGGCAAATCGGCATCGTTCCCTTTGGGCGTGCCCGCATCGACCCATGCGATCAGCGTATTGATCTCCTCCTGGCTAAGGCGCGGATCGTTGCGGAACTTCATGCTTCCCTTGGGATCCGCCGGCCAGGGTGGCATTTCGCGCCGCGCGACTTTCTCCTTAATCGACTGGGCCCAGGGCCGCGTCGTGTCGTACGACAGGAACGACGCGGTCGACCCTATCTCGCCGGGGCGATGACAATTTGCGCAGTGCCTGAATAGAATCGGCGCCACTTCCTTGCTAAAAGTGGGCGCAGGTGCGTCGGCTGTCGAAGCGATGGCCCGGAAACCCACCGCAAACGCCATCACGGCGCCGACGATCCACATCAACCGCCTGATTTGTCTCGATCTCATCAAAACGACCACTCTCGCGTGAAGTCCCGGAACTGCGACTTCCATTATTATCCACAATCGCTGGCGAGGATAGCGTCGGACCTCGACACTTTGGATGGTGGTCTGCCGGACCACACAAATAGAATTGAGCGCCGACGGCCTTTACTTCAGTAAGAAGGCAGAAAGCCGACTCCTGGTGCGGAGGCGGATGTATTAAAGAAGATTAAGTAATGTCCTAACTATCAGGACAATACCTACGGTTTCAATCCGAAGATCGCCAGTTGCTTGTAGCTGGCGACATAAACTTTGCCATTGGCAACTATCGGAACCAAGTTTGAATGGGCGGCAAAATAGGGCCAGGTTCCGGCGAAGCCCCGGAAGAGTTGGGTCATTATGTTTCCGCCGGAGTCCGGGTTGAAGGCATAGAGTGAGATGCCCTTTGACATAGGTGAGGCGGGCCGCGACACTGCCCAGATAATCGGATTCGCCTTGCCACTCGATGAAACGCTGGTGAAAAATCCCGCACCCTGACCATTCACTATTTTCGGAGAAGTGCTGACTCTGCCCAATGCCGGCTTCGGAGAAGTATTCAGCTTCCACAAGATCACAGTTCTTGCGCCACTGCTCACCACGCGTGCCGCGCCATCCTTGGGATCCACGAAGTACGACTCTCCACACAAACAACGCCCGATTTCGTAGCTTCCGAGTACATTGTTTTTCATCGGCGAATGTCCGCCGAAATTGTCTTCGTTCATCAGGTACATATTCCCATCTTTACCCGCAGCCACTGCCAGGTGGGGTGTCGAGCCGGGCTGATCGGGCAGCACCAACACTCCGCCAGAGCCGAAATCCCAATCGTTCTCATCCAGCGTAGGCTGGTTCGAGGGCGTGAACAGGTCCATCACGGTGCTCAAGTCCGACGAGGTTTTCACCACGCTTTCCTGAATATTGCTTACCCCGTCATAGGTAGTTCCGGAGGGGTCAGAGTTTCCGGTGACGAAGACCACATTGTCGGAGTCATCTGCGGCAACCGCGGCCCCCGACATCCAGATCGACGACAGGAAGTAAGAATTGGGAGAAGTGGGTTGCACGTCGAGGACCTCGTTGGCTGAGAGCGGCGCCAGTGAGGTCGCGTTCCAGCCCAGCAACCAGCCGCGTGAAACGTTGGCGGAAAAATCGCAGAAGCTGCCGAAGCCGGCGTAGATATAGCCATCTGACAGCAGCAGGCCGGGGCGTTGCCGCTGGTGAGTGGCATTGAAAACGAAAGTCGTTCCATCGCTCAGCGTATGCGATGCAGTCACGAGCCGCGGCGGCATCTTGTCCGTCAGGCCGCCCAAATCGAGCGCGTGAAGCCGGTAGGCCGGTCCGGTTGCATCCTGGGTATAGGCCATGACGTAAAGCGTGTTGCTGGCGAGATCGATCACCGGTGTCGACGTAATGCCGACGTTCGGCCCATTTTGGAGGCAGCCTTGGGGCCAACGCACCGGCTTCCCCAGACTCTGCTTCAAAAGGATATCCCCGGTAGTGGCGCCAATGGCATACACGGTGTCGTTTCCGGTAACCACGTACACGACATCGTGTTTCCCCGGCCAGGTCCCCGCCGTGATATTCACGTTGGGAACTAAGAGCGGTTGCGCATCAACCTGATCGTCGAGTGTCACCGTGGATAGCAGGCCAAACGAGGCACTCGCTACCTTTGTCGGTGTCAGCAGGGTCTCATGAGAATTCCAGCCCGTCCGGTAATTGTCGTAGTGATAAGTGGTTACGGCCACCTGAGCGGCGGCTGTCGATGCATTGGCAAGAGAAAGAACGAAAAGGAGGCTGGCAATTCCAGTTAGCCCCTGTACACGGGCCTTAAGACGAAGCGGTGTCATGAGTTCCTTGGCGGGGTGGGCGGCTTTATCTTAGCGGGGAGCAAAAGCTTGGTCAATCGGGTAGGAACTCCCAGAGATGGAAGACTCTAGAAAGGAAAGCCTCCACTCTGCGGTCGCGAGACTGCCCCAAGACTCCTGCGCGCAAAGAAGAACTAGTTCGTGTCTTTACGATTTCGTGCACCTGCTATGTATACTTCCCGGTAAGAATTTTGCTTAGGCGATCAGTAGTTGTGAGGCGGTCGCAACGGGGAAAATCTCGCAATGAACTCGGCCATTCGTACAGTCGCTCTGCGCAAGATTTATACTTCGCCTCCTCCTGCGGGAGTGGGACGAAGCGACGGTCCCGGCGCGATGGGCAAGCGCACCAAGGATTCGAAGCCGCAGATCACCGCGCTCGATGGCATTGATCTCAACGTCGCGCCCGGACAAATCTTCGGCCTGCTGGGTCCAAATGGAGCGGGAAAGAGCACCACGGTGGGCATTCTAACTACCCGCGTCCGCCCCACCAGCGGCACTGCCTGGATCGGCGAATTTGATGTCTGGCGCGACCAGACAGCCGCAAAACGCCAGATCGGAGTCGTAGCCCAGCGTCCTAACCTGGATTTTTCTCTGACCGCACGCGAGATTCTGCTTTTTCACGGAGCATACTTCGGCATCGCTTCACAGCAACGTGTGGAGCGCGCGAACGCATTACTCGAACGCTTTAAGCTGACGGATCGCGGCGATCAACTGGTTCGTGGGTTCTCCGGAGGGATGATGCAGCGAATTTCGATCGCGCGCGCCATGATGCACGATCCCCAGGTATTGTTCCTCGACGAGCCGAGCGCTGGCCTCGATCCGCAAACCCGGCTGCTGCTGTGGGAAATCATCCGCGAATACAACCAGAAGGGCCGCACCATCTTGCTTACCACTCACAATATGGAAGAGGCCGACGCGTTATGCCAGCAACTTGCCATCATTGATCATGGCGTGATCATCGCATCCGGCACTCCCAGCGAGCTGAAAGCGTCGATTCCGGGCGGATTTCTCCTGCGCCTGCGTTTTGGACAAGCTTCCGCACCGTTGCTGGAACGCCTCGCCGCCCTGCGCGGCGTAACCGAGGTGCGCGCCTCCGGTGACAATGGCGCCGATCTCTATGCCGGTCGAGGTGGCTCACTGATTCCCGAGATCGTGAATACGGCTGCAGCCTTGGGCGTGGAACTGTCGGATGTGCACATCTCCGAACCCAGTCTGGAAAATCTGTTTCTCCATCACACCGGCAGGAGTTTGCGCGAATGAATCGAAAGACCTTTCTGGCATTGCTGGCGCGCGACGCACATGTAGCCCG
>JBARKD010000307.1:0-22271 GCA_049800615.1 Acidobacteriaceae bacterium
ACAGGCCGTACACCGCGCCGAGAATGGTTTGCTGCTTCACATCGAGCTGTGAAGTGCTGGCATCGTCAAGAGGCGAGAAGATGAACGCGGCCGGTCCACCCTCAACAAAAGGGTTCCAGTTCTTGAACGTCATATTCAGGACGTAGGCGCCGGAAAACTCCTGCATGCGATCGTGCACACGCACGTTGTTGAAACTGGTGTAGTACTTCTGCGCGTTCTGCGCATACTGATAGTTGAGTTCCAGCCCGCTCCTCGGAGTCAGCATGTACCTGTAGCTGACCAAGCCACCCAATCCGTAGGTTCCGGTTTGTTGAACCGCATTGCCAGTGATAAACGGGGGGAAAATACCGGTCACGCTCAAACTTACATCTTGACGGCTTTCCTGGGCCTGACTTGCCACTGCCAAAAATGGCAACAGCAGAAACAACAACAGCGTTTTCTTCATTCGTTCCTGAACCTCTCGCCTGCGCGCAACCTGAATCCGTGACGTCTCCCGCAATTGTACCTATGCACCCCGTTCCACGCGAAACTCGTAGGGCGAGCCGCGCTCCAGTGACAACGAGCGAACAACTTTGAGAAAGGCCGTCGCTGCGTGAGAAAGATTGGCCTGCTTGCGATGCACGAGGCGAAGCTGGCGTTCGAAACGCAAAGCCTCAACCCGCACCTGAACAAGTTCTCCGTTGGCAAGCTCGCGACCCACTGTCAATCCCGGGACCAAGGCAACGCCGTTGCCCATGGCGACAAATCGTTTGATCGCTTCGAGGCTGGGCAATTCGATCCCCATGTTGAGGGGTGTTTTGTGCTTCTCGAATGCTGCGACCACCTGTCGGCGCAAAGGAGAAGGAACGTTATGGGCGATGAAACTCTGCGCACCCAAATCCTCGATCGAAACCAGATTCTCCCGGGCCAACGGATGACCGGGGTTGACCACAAATACAAGCTCATCGGTGTAGACCGCGATGGACCGCAAAAGGTCACTTTCCGGATGGAAAGAAAGCACACCGATCTCGACTGTTCGCTGCAGCAGTTCGTCGGCAATCCTGCTGGCAAGCGAACGCTGAACGGTGACTCCGACCTGGGGACAAAGGCTGCGGAAGCGATCGAGAATCGGAAGCAGATAGAGACAAGTGTACTCATTCGCGGCGATCAAGAGCCGGCCGCGATCCAGAGACTTCAGCTCCTGCATCGCGCTGGCAGCTTCCGTCCTGAGGGCCAGCATTCGCTGAGCGTAATCGCGCAGCACTTCCCCGGCGGCAGTAAGGGTTCCGTCCCTGGCGCTTCGTTCAAAAAGGACTTCGCCCAGGTCGGCTTCGAGCTTGCGCACGACTTGGCTCACCGCGGGCTGGGTACGGTGGAGCCGCTTGGCGGCGCGGGAAAATCCTTTATCTTCCGCGACCGCGAGAAATGTCTCCAGCTGGTGGATGTCCATAAGGCTTTTTCGATCCCGAGTAGGGGATAACCGTTAATATAAGCAACTTTTATTCAATTGAGAAGAATTATAAATTTGATCTATACCCAATAGTTCGCGAGAATAGCGAATAGTAGAGGTTGAAGGGTGGGTCTCGATGACTGAAGATCGAGTAGTCTTTTTCGACACCACGTTGCGCGATGGCGAGCAATCTCCGGGCTGCAGCATGGCGACCCCGGAAAAGCTACGCATGGCCCATGCTCTCGAGGCACTGGGCGTCGATATCATCGAGGCGGGCTTCGCCATCGCGTCTCCGGGAGATTTTGCAGCGATTTCCAATATTTGCCGGGAAGTGCGCGGCCCCAGGATCGCGTCCCTGGCCCGAACCCGTAAAGAAGATATTCAGGCAGCGGCGCGATCGGTTGAGCCGGCAGACCGCGCGCGCATCCACGTGTTCCTGGCCAGCTCCGACATACACCTGGAACACAAGCTGAAGATTTCGCGCAGCGAGGGGCTGGAACAAGCAGCGGCGGCGGTCCGATTAGCGCGTCAGTATGTCGATGATGTGGAGTTTTCTCCCGAGGACGCAACCCGCTCCGATCCGGACTACCTGTGCAGCGTGGTTGCTGTAGCCATCGAAGCCGGAGCAAGCACGATCAATCTACCGGATACCGTTGGTTATTGTGTTCCCACCGAGTATGGGAATATGTTTCGCATGCTGCGGGAGCGGGTTCCCCAGGTGGCCGGCATTACCCTCTCCTCGCATTGCCACAACGATCTGGGCATGGCCGTGGCCAACAGCCTGGCGGCCATGGAGGCAGGTGCGCGGCAGATCGAATGCACGATCAACGGCATCGGCGAACGTGCGGGAAATGCTGCGCTCGAAGAAGTGGCCGCGGCCATGCTGGTGCGCCCGGACAAGTTCCCCCATGCTCACAATCTGAAAACCCAGCAGCTTTACCCGACCAGCCAATTGCTTGCGGAGTTGATCAGTTTCGCGCCGGCGCCGAATAAAGCTGTCGTGGGCGCCAATGCCTTTGCGCACGAAGCCGGCATTCATCAGCACGGCATGTTGGCCCACCCCCTGACCTACGAGATTATGACTCCCGCTTCGGTGGGTGTGCCCAGCAATCGCATGGTACTGGGCAAGCACTCAGGGCGGCGTGCCCTGGCCCACCGCCTTAAGGAGCTCGGTTTTGCCCTGGATCCCGCTGATTTGGACGAGGTCTATCATCGCTTCAACGAACTGGCGGATCGAAGAAAAGCAATCTTCGACCAGGACCTTATCTCCCTGCTTCCCGAGCGCCACCGGCCTCACGCAGAGTTAACCACAGGAGTTTAGAGAGCTATGAAGTTGAAGGTTCTGGTTGTCGCCGGCGATGGCATAGGCCCGGAAGTTACGGCCGAAGCAGTGCGCATTTTGAGCTCGGTCGCAGAGGCCGGCGGTTACGACTTCCAGTTCACGCAATTGCCGATCGGCGGGTGCGCTATACGCGAGGCCGGGACCCCATTGCCTGCTCCCACACTCGAGGCAGCCCTGGGGAGCGATGCGGTTCTGCTGGGAGCGGTAGGGGGAAACGAATTCAATTCCCTGCCCCCGGATCGACGGCCCGAGGCCGGACTGCTCAAGCTTCGCCAGGCATTGGGCGGTTTCGCCAACCTGCGCCCAGCGTTCGCATTTCCGGCCGTGTCGGCGAACTCGCCGCTGCGCCCCGAGGTTACGCATGGCGCAGACATCCTGTTCGTTCGCGAACTGCTGGGGGGTCTCTATTTCGGAGAACCTCGCGCCTGGGACCGCATCCAGGGAGCGGCATGGAACACCATGCGCTACACGCGCGATGAAGTGGCCCGGGTGGCCCATGTGGCCTTCCGCCTGGCCGGCGAGCGGCGAAAGAAGCTGACTTCGGTCGATAAAGCGAATGTGCTCGAAGTCTCCCAGCTCTGGCGCGCCACGGTTACCGAGGTTGCTCAACAGTATCCGGACGTGGTGGTTGAACATCAGTACGTTGATGCTTGCGCCATGCACCTGATGAACACTCCGCGCAACTTCGATGTGGTGCTTACGGAAAATCTGTTTGGCGACATTCTGAGCGATGAGTCAGCCGTGATTACCGGGTCTCTGGGCATGCTGCCCTCGGCCACCATTGGCGGCTCGGTAAATCTCTACGAGCCGGTGCACGGTTCGGCGCCCGATATAGCGGGTAAAGGAATTGCCAACCCGTTGGGCGCCATTCTTACCGCGGCCATGCTGCTGCGTCACACGGCGAAGCGGGAGCAGGACGCGCAGGCAGTCGAGCTGGCGGTACGGAAGGTGCTGGAGCAGGGTCACCGGACGGCCGATCTACTGCGCCCGGAGCAGCGCGGCAAGCAGGTTTCGACAGAGGAGATGGGCCGGCTGGTCCACGAGAGCTTGATGGAGATCATCGAACACCGGCAGGCGGTGCATGCGGGATAGAGTGCACGGAAACCGGTTTGGTATCGGATTTCGTAGGATGGCACGACTTTAGTGGCGCCGTAAGCCGGCGAAGACAGCTCGGATTTTTAACCCCTGAGCTCTGGTTTTTTGAGGAAACGAATATGTCGCAAGGCCCGAAAACGCTGTTCGACAAGGTTTGGGATTCGCATGTGGTGGTGGCTCCGGAGGGCGAGCCGGCCCTGCTCTATGTCGACCTGCACTTGATTCACGAAGTCACTTCGCCGCAGGCGTTTGAAGGACTCCGCCTCGCGGGACGAACCGTGAGACGGCCGGACAAGGCCGTGGCTACGGTCGATCACAACGTACCCACGACAAAGAATCGGCTGATTATCGAAGACGAGATCGCCGCCAAACAGATCAACGCCTTGCGTGTTAACTGCGCCGAGTTCGGGATTCCCCTCTATGATGTGCAGTCGCCCGAACAAGGAATCGTGCATGTGATCGGTCCGGAACTTGGGGTTACCAAGCCGGGGATGACCATCGTCTGCGGGGATAGCCACACCAGCACGCATGGCGCGTTCGGCGCTCTGGCGTTCGGTATCGGGACATCGGAAGTGGAGCACGTCCTGGCCACGCAGTGCCTGCCGCAATCGCGACCGAAGACCTTCCGCATCACGGTCGAAGGCGAGCTGGGCCCGGCGGTAACGGCGAAGGATATCGCGCTTGGCATCATCGGGCACATTGGAACCGATGGCGCCAGCGGACATGTGCTGGAGTATGCCGGTTCCGCCATTCGCGCCCTCTCCATGGAGGGCCGCATGACGGTATGCAACATGAGCATTGAGGCGGGCGCGCGGGCGGGGATGATCGCTCCTGACGAAACCACGGTCCGCTACCTGAAGGGACGGCGCTTCAGTCCCACGGGTCAGGCCTGGGAGCGCGCGGTGGAGGAATGGAAATCGCTGGCTTCGGATCCCGGAGCGCGCTTTGATCGGGAGCTGGTGCTGCATGCCGAAGATTTGGCGCCTTTCGTCACATGGGGCACCAATCCCGGGATGGTGGTGCCGGTAACCGATCGCGTGCCCGATCCGGCTTCCAGCCAGTCTCCCGCAGAACGCCGGGCGTGGGAACGCGCGCTTGAGTACATGGCGCTCGAACCTGGCAAGGCCATGGAAGAGCTGGCCATCGATCGCGTCTTCATCGGCTCCTGCACCAACGCTCGTATTGAAGATTTGCGGTCCGCCGCCAAAGTTGTCAGCGGATATCATGTGCATCCGCAGGTGCGCGCGATGGTGGTTCCCGGCTCTCAGCAAGTCAAGAAGCAAGCCGAGCAAGAGGGATTGGACGAGATTTTCCGCTCCGCCGGCTTTGAATGGCGCGAGCCCGGATGCTCCATGTGCCTGGGCATGAACCCTGACATTCTGGCTCCCGGCGAGCGCTGTGCGTCCACCAGTAATCGTAATTTTGAAGGCCGCCAGGGCCGGGGCGGGCGCACTCACCTGGTGAGCCCCATGATGGCCGCGGCTGCCGCGGTGACGGGTCACTTTACCGACGTTCGCAAATGGCAGTTCCAACCGATTGCGTCAGCAGAAGTGGAGTCCGTTCGATGAAGCCATTCCGTAGACACAAAGCCGTGGTCGCACATCTCGATCGGGAAAACGTCGATACCGATCAGATCATTCCCAAGCAGTTTCTCAAGCGGATCGAGCGGACCGGGTATGGGGACTTTCTGTTTTATGACTGGCGGCGGATCCAGGACGGAGCGGATGCGGGCAAACCAGATCCCAATTTCTTCCTGAATCATCCGCATTACAAGGATGCGGAGATTCTGGTCGCGGGCAAGAACTTCGGCTGTGGATCCTCGCGCGAGCACGCAGCCTGGGCGCTTTCCGACTTCGGGTTTCGTTGTGTGATCGCGCCTTCGTTCGCCGATATATTCCATTCCAATGCGGGGAAAAACGGCATCCTGCTCATCACCTTGCCGGAAGACCAGGTGCGCACACTGATAGATCGTGCCGCCGGCACTCCGGGGTATCACCTTGAGGTTTCGCTGGAGGAGCAGAAGATCAGTGACGATCACGGATTGTCACTTCCCTTCTCCATCGATCCTTTCCGGCGCGAGTGCCTGCTGCTGGGCCTGGATGACATCGGCCTATCGCTCAAGCACGGCGGGGCTCTGGAGAAATTCGAGGAGCAACACGATCGGCAGTTCTGGCTTGCCCCGCGGCCAACCGCTCAGGCAAACCAAGGAGCTATATGAGCAATCAGGAAAACACACGGCTGACGGGTGCGGAGATCCTCTGGGCAACGCTCGAAGGGGAAGGCGTGCGCGAGGTTTTTGGCTATCCCGGTGGAGCGATTCTGCCGGCGTATGACGCGCTGCGTAAATTTCCGGTCCGTCACATCCTGGTGCGTCATGAGCAGAGCGCCGTGCACATGGCTGACGGTTATGCCCGGGCCTCGGGCCGGGTGGGTGTAGCGATTGCAACCTCGGGACCCGGTGCGACCAACATGGTGACCGGCATCGCGACGGCCATGCTGGACTCGGTTCCGGTGGTCTGCATCACCGGCCAGGTAGCAAGCAAAGTTCTGGGCACGGATGCTTTTCAGGAAGTGGATATTACCGGGATTACCCTGCCGGTGACGAAGCACAATTACGTCGTCACGCGGGCGGAGGACGTGGCCCCGGTCCTGCGCGACGCGTTCCGCGTGGCCCAATCGGGACGGCCCGGGCCGGTGCTGGTGGACATCACCAAGGATGCGCAGCAGGCGACCGCGGAGTTCGATTTCGCCGCGGCGGCGCCACAGAAGATGCGCACCCACCCCATGCTGAGTGCCTCGGAGGAGGCTTTGGCTGAGGCGGCGGAGCTTATCCTCTCGGCAAAGCGGCCACTGATTCTTGCCGGACACGGCATTATTCAATCGGGCGCGATGAGCCAGGTACGGGCATTGGCGGAACGCGCGCAGATTCCAGTCGCCTGCACGCTGCTTGGCCTGGGCGGCTTTCCCGCATCGCACAAATTAAACCTGGGCATGATGGGCATGCACGGCGAGTCCTGGGTCAACCACTCGATCCAGGAAGCGGATCTGCTGATCGCCTGTGGAATGCGCTTCGACGACCGGGTGACCGGGACGCTTGCAACGTATGCGCAAAAAGCGAAGAAGATTCATATTGACATCGATCCTTCGGAGATCAACAAGAATGTCGCCGTACAAGTGTCGTTAACGGGAGATTTGGCGGCGGTGCTGGATCAGCTCCTGCCGCGAATTCGTACCCGCGACGGATCGGCGTGGCTGCAGGCTATCAGCCGCGTGAAAGGCGACGCGGCGGTGCGCGATATCAACAACCTGCCCGACAATGGGCACCTCTATGCGGCGCACGTGATGAACGATCTATGGCACGCCACGTCGGGCGATGCGGTGATCACTACCGATGTGGGCCAGCACCAGATGTGGGAGGCGCAATACTATAAGCACGAAGAGCCGCGCTCGCTGATCACTTCCGGCGGTCTGGGGACCATGGGCTTTGCCTTGCCTGCTGCCATTGGGGCCCGGGTCGCCTGCCCCAATAAAGAAGTCTGGGCCATCGCCGGCGATGGCGGTTTTCAAATGACGTGTCCCGAGCTGGCGACGATCGTGCAGGAAAAGCTGGATATCAACATCGCCATCATCAACAATGGTTACCTGGGCATGATCCGGCAGTGGCAGGAGACATTCTATGAGAAGAACTACGAGTGCTCACCGATCTTCTCTCCGGATTTTGTCAAGCTTGCGGAGGCATTCGGCATCCCTGCGGTGGCCGTCAGCACCCGTGCCGAGGTCATGAGCGCGGTAGCGGCAGCGCGCAAGCATAAGGGCCCGTTCCTGATCAATTTCCTGGTGGAGCGGGAAGACACGGTTTACCCGATGATCGTGCCCGGAGCCGCGCTGCACGAGATGATACGGCGGCCGGATCCGCTGGTCGAGACCGCCTCGGACATATAGACGGGAATAGACGGGAACACCTTGAAGGGGCGGGGCTTTAGCCGCCGAGGGTTATCTGCCGGGATTGCAACCATGGGGCCTCAGGCCCTGAGGGAACGAAAGGTTCGCATGCAGCATACATTCGTCGCTTACGTGGAAGACAAGCCTGGCGTTCTGACCCGCGTAGCCTCGTTATTCCGGCGCCTGAACATCAACATTTCCTCGGTTACGGTGGGGGGTTCGGAACGGCCCAACATTTCTCGCATGACCCTGGTTTGCGATGCTCCGCCGGCGGCTGGTAACCGTATCATGGCTTCGCTGTACAAGCTTGAAAATGTGGTGCAGGTGGATGATGTCGGCCGTTTTTCTTCGGTGAGCCGCGAGCTCGCGTTGATCAAGGTAGCGACGACTCCCAAGACGCGGTCTCATATCTTCGAATTGGTCAATGTCTTCCGAGCCCGGGTGGTGGATCTCGCGCCCGGATCGCTGATGATTGAAATTACCGGCAGCGAAAGCAAAATCGAGGGCCTGCTGCAAGTATTGAATGAGAATGAAGACCGTGTACTCGAGATTTCACGGACGGGACGCATGGTGATGCGCCGGGGTCACCATACCAACCGCGTTCTGGAGGCGCTGGGCGATACCGAGTCAAAAAACGGCCAGGTTGCACTGCCGGAGGGCGATGCGCTGCCCGAGGACGTGGAAGAAGAGATGGACACCGGCCTCTCCCCGGAAAAGCTCTAAAACACTACTAACGCAAAGGAAATAGGAATGACTAAGACTTATCACGACCAGGATGCCGATCTCTCGCTGATCCAAGCCAAAAAAGTAGCCATCATTGGCTACGGATCGCAGGGTCATGCGCACTCGCTGAATCTCAAGGATTCCGGCGTGGATGTGCGTGTCGGCCTGCCGGCGAACAGCCGGTCGATCAAGAAGGCGCGAAGTGCCGGATTGGAAGTTCTTTCTGTAGCGGATGCCGGCAAATGGGCCGATGTCGTTATGATCCTGGCTCCCGATACCTCACAGGCCACCATTTACCACGAGCACATTGCTCCCTTCATGGGCAAGGGGAAGACGTTGATGTTCGCACACGGCTTCAACATCCGTTACGGGACCATCGTACCCACGCCCGAAATCGACGTCAGCATGGTGGCTCCAAAGGCGCCGGGCCATCGGGTACGCGAAGTGTTTACGGAAGGCGGCGGGGTCCCGGCATTGATTGCGGTGCAGCAGGACGCTTCCGGCAAAGCTCACGCATTGGCGCTCTCTTATGCCAAGGCAATCGGCAGCACACGCGCCGGGGTGATTGAAACCACCTTCACGGAAGAGACCGAAACGGACCTTTTCGGGGAGCAAACGGTGTTGTGCGGTGGAGTCAGCGCGTTGGTCAAAGCCGGATTCGAGACCCTGGTAGCCGCGGGCTATCAGCCCGAAGTGGCGTATTTCGAGTGCCTTCACGAGCTAAAACTGATCGTCGACCTGATGTATCGCGGGGGGTTGGCCTATATGCGCTATTCCATCTCCGACACGGCCGAGTACGGCGACTATACCGCCGGACCTCGCCTGGTAACCGATGCAACCCGGGCGGAAATGAAGAAGATTTTGGCGGAAATTCAGGACGGTACCTTTGCCAAGAACTGGATCCGGGAAAACGAAACCGGTCGCAAGCAGTTCGAGCAAATGCGCAGCAAGGAAGCCGCTCACCCGATCGAGGAAGTAGGCAGCAAATTGCGGGCGGCCATGCCGTTCCTGGATCCGGTTACGGTAACGGTCGACAGCCCCGGTGCGGCGCCCCATCTGGCCGAGCCGGTAGGCGCTTAACGGTTTTGCGGTTGCGTGCCCTGTTTTCACGCATGAATGAAAGCAGGGCACGCGAGACGGCGTCTCCGCCGGGTTAAAGGGGGAGAGTCCTTTAGAAGTTTTCGCGCACCTGTTGTGGCTATTTTCGAGTCTATTCAACATGCATCTGCGGCCCGCTCTGCGCTTTTCGGTATTCGCCCTGTTGTTGAGCTGTCCCTGGACAGCGATGCGGGGACAAGAGCGGAGCCAGCAACCCACCGATGCTTGCCCGAGAGATCCGCACACATTGCGTGCGATGCGCAATTGCTATCGTCCGCTTCTCGTTTTCGCTCCCGCCCTGGATAACCCGAAGCTGGTGGAGGAGTTCAATCAGCTCAAAGGCGCGGCCATCGAACTTCAACGGCGCGCAGTGATGTATGTTCCCATAGTTCCTGAAGGACACAATCAGCCGATACCGGTGACCAAAGTTCCTACGGCGAGGCTGAGCGAAGACGAGCTGGCGGCATTACGTCTGCGCTTCAAGGTGGAACCAGGAGATTTCCTGATCATCCTGATCGGCAAGGATGGGGAAGAAAAGCTGAGCAGTCAGGCTCCGGTGACCGTAGTCAAGCTGGAACAGCTCATCGACTCTATGCCCAGACGCAAGAGCGAGATGAAGCAGGAACCTCAGGGCGAGGAGTAGCCCCCTTAACACCACTGTAAAGAAGTCCGGTCAACGGGCGGTTCCCCCCTCCGAATACATTCAAAGGCGAATCGGAGCCGTATCAGCTAACATCTAAGCAACACCGCGAGGTGCCATGACGAGCCAAGCCACTGTTCCTGGTTTTACGACCTCTGAACCTCCCTACCGTGCGCCCCACGACCCGGCGCGGGTGCCAGAACTGGTGGAGGCGCTTAAGAAAGTCACACCGCTCGTCGACCTGGAGCAGGCGGATTACGAGTGGCTGGCGACCCATGGGACCGAAGTGTTTGCCGACTCGGGTGCGGTTCTCTTTCGCGAAGGGGATCCCGCGCGCAAGATGGTGGTCCTGCTGAAGGGCGAGGTCTACGTGCGCCGCGAGCATGGCGGCCCCGCTGCCCTTTTCATCGGACGCTCCGGCCATGTCACGGGACTGCTTCCGTTTTCCCGCATGAAGGCTTATGGCGGACTGGGTTATACGTCGACCCCCACGTGGATGCTGGAATTCGACAAATCTCTTTTCCCGGAGATGCTGAAAGCCATCCCTGCGCTGACCGAGCGTGTGGTGGCTATTCTGCTCGATCGGGTGCGGGAAATCACGCGCATGGAGCAGCAGTCGGAAAAGCTGAATGCCTTGGGGAAACTGGCCGGGAATCTGGCCCATGAGCTGAACAACCCTGCTTCCGCGGCACAGCGCTCGGCCGCCGGGGTGTTGGAAGAACTCAGGGTGTATGGGCACGAGCGATTCAACCTCGGACGGCTATGCCTCAGTGTCGAGAACACCGAAAAGGTACAGGCTTGGGAGGATGACGTCCGGAGCGAAGCCAAGCGCCTGGGAAAGCCGGTGGAAGCTGAGCAGACACGGCGCGAGGACGAGATCGTTCAGTGGCTGGTCAAGCACGACATCCAGGAATCCTGGCACATCGCACCGGAACTAGCCGAGTTCGGTGTGGTGCCCAGCCAGCTGGATTCGCTTGCAGATTATCTCGACCCTGGGGCTATCGCCGTGGTGTTGTCGCAGTTTACGTCGTCCCTGCGGACGGAGCGGATCGCCGAGGCCATGCTGGACTCAACCGCGCGAATTTTCGATTTGATTCGGGCGATCAAAGACTACTCCTACCTGGACCAGATGCCGATCCAGGAGGTCGATGTTCCTCAGAGCCTGGAAAACACGCTGGCCATGGTTGGCTCGCGCCTGCGCAAAGTTGAGATTACTCGCGAGTACGAGCCTAACCTACCCTTGGTGAGCGCCTACGGCCGGGAGTTGAACCAGGTCTGGACGGCGCTCATCGAGAATGCGCTGGATGCGATACAAGACGAAGGGGAAGTCAAGCTGGTGGCGAAAACCTCCGGCGACATGATGCTGGTTGAGGTCTGGGACAACGGACCGGGGATTCCGCCGGAACTGCAAGTGCGGATTTTCGAGCCGTTTTTCACCACCAAGGCGCCCGGAAGCGGCCTGGGGCTCGGGCTGGACGTGGTAAACCGTATCGTTCGCATGCATCGCGGTTACGTAACGGTCCACTCAAAGCCGGGAAACACCTGCTTTCAGGTCAGACTGCCACTGCAGGCTGGACAAGCTTACTAAAGACCGCCGTACGCGGCTACGCGCACGACGGAGCAATTCGTCTTGTTGCCCGCCGAGTTGCGCGCCTCCCCCTTCTGTCCATTTACTTTGAACTGAAGCGGGGAGCCCACCACAAATTGCGTGGGATTGAACTTGCTGCCCAGCTTGGTGCGGCAGGTGTACTCCTGGGTTGAGGTGTCAACGAGCAGATCGTATTGTTGGTGCTTTTGCTTCTTACTGGTCGAGCCTACCGTCTGCAAGTCTTTCAGAGTCGCGGTCTGGACCAAATCGGCCGCGAACGAGGCCGCGCCCAGCAGGCTGCCGGCCAGGCACAATGCGGATATTCTCAAAAACTGCATAGACCCTACCTCCGGTTCAGGCTCCCACCAGCTTGGCGCCAAAGGCCAGCAAAAGAGAGCCCAAAATGATGCGGTAAATGGCAAAGACAACGAAGCCGTGCCGGCGAACCCAGAGCAAAAACCACTCCACGACGCCTAAAGCGACAATAAAAGAAATGACAAAACCGATGCCCAGCACGATATAGCCGTGCGACGTCATTCTTAAGGGAACCATCGCTTCCTCACCAGAAACGTGCCTGGGATGAACGGCGCGAAGAAATTCGTATCCCGTGGCGGCGATCATCACCGGAATGGAGAGAAGGAAGCTAAACTCGAGGGCAGCGGTTCGCGTCATGCCGACAGCCTGGCCTGCGGCAATGGTCGACATGGATCGCGAGACGCCGGGAAAAACAGCGGACGTGATTTCCCACAAACCGATCCACACCGCCTGGAAGAGCGACATCTGCTCCACATCCCTGGTCTTTAGATCGCGGCGCACACTCATCGCATCCACTACCCACATCACGATGCCGCCGATAAGCAACGACATCGCCATCAGGCGGATGCTTTCCAGATGTTTGCCAATCAGTTTCACCAGCAAGAGCGACGGAATTGCCGTGCAGACAAAGGCGATCGCAGTCAGCGAAATGGGATGGGTGAGGATAGTCCGGTCACCGCTCTCTCCCTGGGGAAAGGTGCGAAAAAACTCGAGAATCCGGCTGGTGAACAATAGAACCAGCGCCAGGATCGCGCCCAACTGGATAACGATGGTGTACATCTTCCAATAAGGACTCGCGAGGTCGATGTGCAGCAATGCTTCCGCCAGCCTTAGATGGGCGGTGGAGCTGACGGGGAGAAATTCGGTCAGTCCTTCAACGATGCCAAGGAACACTGACAGAAAATAATCGTTCAAGGGCCCTCCGGGGACCGCGAATTGTCAGTGCCGTAGATGGGAATTGATTCCTGCAACTGGTATACCAGAGTCGCAGCGCGGGCAGCATAGTCCGATTGGGGATATTTGCTTTGCACTGTACCTGCAATCGCTATGGCTTTGGCTTTGGCCTGACCGGATTTTTTGTCGTCTCCATTGGCGGCGTAGATGTCGCTTAGGGCGCCCTGGCGGTAGACCGCGTTATAGAGGGCTTCCGGGGCCTTAGGGGATTCCGGATGTTCCTGCGCGTATTTCTCGTACATCTCGGCTTCCTTCTCCGGGCACTTGGCGGAGCCCTGCCAATCGCCGCACACCTTGTTATCCAGCATGTCCCAATCGGCTAAATCGGCCCATTTGGTGTGTGGGTAGTTTTTCTTGAGTTTGTGCAGCTCCTCGTCGTCGATCGACTCCCGCAGGTAAGCGTCCTTTTCGTGCGCAGAAGGGAGAGACATGATATCGACCTTCTGCAATTGCCAGCGGATATCGGCGGAACGCCACGCGGCTTCAGGGGTCAACGGCGACTGGGGGAAGAGATCGGCCATGCGCTGATAGAGAAGCCGCGCGGCCTGGGCCACGGACTGAGGCGAGCGCGGGAGTGCGGCATCCATCTCCTGGCCGGCGGCTGCGCCAAAGAGAATCACGTCTCCCTTGGGCGTGTCCGCGCTTACCACGCCGGCGGCGGACATCCAACCGGAAACGGGGACTGCGGCCGCATCGTGACCAAACACCGGCGCATCCTGGGAACTCGAGGTTTCTTCATCCGTATTGGCAAAGACCCTCACCCACGGCCCACTTTTCTCAAGTACCACCATTTCTCGACCGGGCGAAATTTCGGCCAGGCGGGATGAGCCTTTGTCAGGTGAGACATACAGGTTGGAATTGCGAATGACCGTCGCTTTGGGGCCATTGCTGGGAGGCGCAGGCTTTTGCGCCTCCAACCCCGCGGCTGCAAATACCAGCACGGCAGAAAAGGCAAGTAACTCAGTACGCATGGCTTCCCTAGAATACGCCCAGCAGGACTGACTTCACCCAGCAACAGGCCCGGGAAGGCAGGTCCCACCTGTTCTCTTTCATGGAAAAACAGCTTTCGCCTGCCCACAAAAATTGTCGTCCCGACCGAAGTGGAGGGATCTGCGGTTTCTCTTACCGCGACAAAAACGGCTGGCTCTACATAAAGATCTATTGCCGGTTCAAGGAAACCGCAGATCCCTTCGCTACGCTTCGGTCGGGACGACAATTTTGTTGGAACCATCGCACGCAGAAACCCCGCCCCTTTAAGAATCCGAGTCCAGCAGCCTGCGCAGCATCAAAGGCTCGACATTGCCGCCGCTCATGATGGCCACGGTCTGGCGGGCAGGGGGTAATTCGTCGCGATGGAAGATCGCCGCAGCCAAGGCGACAGCCCCGCTGGGCTCGGGAACAAGCCGCGTCTTAAAGAGCATTGTCCGCATGGTCTCGAAGATCTCGCTTTCCGTGACGGTGAGAATGGCGTCCACATAGGCCCGTATATGGGCAAAATTCAACTCTCCCACGCTCTGCGTCCGCAAGCCGTCGGCCGCGGTGCGTGAGACCTCCTCGGCGGTCAAAGAAACAATGCGCCCGGCTTTCAGACTTTGAGCCGCGTCCGACGCCAACTCCGGCTCGACGCCAATCACCTTCACACCTGGATGGGTCAGCTTCACGGCAGCGGCAACGCCGCTGATCAAACCGCCCCCGCCTACCGGAGCCAGGACAAGATCCACCACCGGAAGGCCGGCAACAATTTCCAAGCCGCAAGTTCCCTGTCCGGCAATGATGTCGCCATCGTCGTAAGGAGGGATGACGACGTATGCGAACTCCGCGGCCAGCTCTTCCGCTTTGGCCCTACGCTCTCCGCTCGAGGGGCCTACTTTGACGATGTCCGCTCCGAGCGCCTCGACCGCTCTCACCTTGATCAGCGGCGCGTTCGACGGCATCACGATGACGGCTTTTGTGCCCAGAGCGCGGGCAGCAAAGGCCACCCCCTGGGCATGATTACCACTGGAATAGCTGATGACACCCCGGGCGCGATCGTCAGGGGTCAATCGGGAGATCTTGTTGAAGGCTCCGCGCAGTTTGAAGCTGCCGATAGGCTGCAAGCCCTCAGCCTTGACCCAAATGCCCGGTTCAAAGCTCACCAGAGGGGTGTCGAGCGCAACCCCGCGAAGCCGTTCCTGCGCGGCGCGCAGCTCCGGGAGGGTAACGAGCAATCAGATCTCCAGAATTACCGGCATGATCATGGGCCGGCGAGAGGTATTTTTCTGGATGTAGCGCTTGAGGTCGAGGCGAATCTTCTCTTTCATCACGCCATAATCGGCCTTCTCTTCGGCAGATGAGCCATCGAGGGTGCGATTCACAATTTCCCGCGCCTGGTCGCTCAGCGCGATTTCGCCGGCCACAAAACCGCGGGTTACGACTTCGGGCGCGCTCTCTACTTTCCCGGTTCGCTTATTGATCGTGATAATCGCCAGCACCAGGCCATCTTCGCTTAGATGCCTGCGGTCGCGGATCACCAGGTCTTCCACCACGTCGGTGGTAGATCCGGCGTCGATGCAGACGCGGCCGGTGGTTACTTTGCCCGTCTTAATAGCACTGCCGGCATCCATCTCCAGAACATCGCCGTCTTCGAGCAGCATGGCTTGTTGCACGACGCCAGTATTCTTCGCCAGCTGCATATGCTTCTGCAGGTGGCGGTAATCTCCATGGATCGGGATGAAGAACTTCGGCCGCAACAGGTTGATCATCAACCGCATCTCTTCCTGGCTACCGTGCCCGCTAACGTGGATCAGCCCCGATTCTCCATCGTCATAGATGACATTCGCTTCGCGCCGGCACAGGTGATCGATCACGCGATAGATGCTCTTCTCGTTTCCCGGGATGACCCGGGAGCTGAGGACAACAGTGTCGCCGTGCTCGACGCGAGCGTGCTTGTGATTGTCGACGGCCGCGCGGGACAGAGCCGACATAGGCTCTCCCTGTGTGCCGCTGATCAAAATCATCAGCTCAGAAGGTGAGTAGTCGCGAATCTGCCCGGGATGCACGAGCAATCCGGGAGGCACGGTGAGGTAACCAAGATCCTGCGCGATCTCGGTTGACTCCACCATGGACCTGCCCACGACCGCGACTTTGCGGCGATGGGCCTGAGCCAATTCCAGCGCGATACGGATGCGGTAAATCGAGGACGAAAAGCAGCTGAAGAACAGCTTTTGCCTGGTCCGGGAGAAGATTTCGTCCAACCTTGGCCTGACCGCCCACTCGCTGGGGGTATAGCCCGCACGGTCGACATTGGTCGAGTCCTGCAGCAAGGCCAGCACTCCACGTTTGCCGTACTCTGCGAAGCCATGCAGGTCAAAGGCTTTGCCGTCCGGGGGAGAAAGGTCGATCTTGAAATCACCGGTGTGCACCAGGACACCGGCCGGACACTCGATGGCCAGCGCGACACAATCCACCAGGCTGTGGGTCACTCGGATGGGCTCGACGGTGAAGGCGCCGAGGTGAAACTTTTGTCGCGGGGTGATCTCGATCAGCTCCGCGGTATCGAGCAGCTTGTGCTCCTCCAGTTTGCCTTCCACGTAAGCCAGGGTGAACTCCGTGGCATACACCGGGACCTTAAGCTCACTTAATATCCAGGGCAAGCCACCGATGTGATCCTCGTGGCCATGGGTGAGGATAATGGCCCGCACGTGCTGGCGATTCTCGGTCAGGTAAGAAATATCCGGAACCACAATGTCAACGCCCAGCAACTCGGTCTCGGGGAACATGAGACCGGCGTCGATGACAATGATGTCGTCTGCCCAGCGAAGAGCCAGGCAGTTCATTCCAAATTCGCCCAGGCCGCCCAGAGGAATGACTTGTAACTTACCAGAAGACATGAATTTTCAATGCTACCACGCAGGGATTACACTCTCTGCTTTTTCCATCCCAGGCCCGGCGATTAGTAATTGCGCTTCTCACGACCGAACAGCCCGGGTGCGTAGCGGGGAAGGTAATCAGCGCAACAGGTCTTCGAGCGCGGCGCTTAACTCTGTTTTGTCATCGCGATATTTGACGATGATGGGCGTGTACAGACTAAGGCCCGGAATAGTACCGGCGCCTCGCTTAAGGCGCCTCGACCCTGGCACCACCACAGCTCCTTCCGGAATAATCAGAGGTTCGGTTCCCGAGGCGCGTAACACTTGGCCGCGAACAATGTCGTAGACCGGAGTTCCACGCGTGAGAATGGTACCGGCGGCCAGTACCGCGCGGCGCCTGACCACCGTGCCTTCGTAGACCCCGGTGTTTCCACCAATCAGCACTTCGTCTTCGATGATGACGGGGTTGGCGTTGACCGGCTCCAACACTCCTCCGATCTGGGCCCCGGCGCTCAAATGAACACGTTTGCCGATCTGGGCACAACTCCCGACCAGCGCGTGCGAGTCCACCATCGTGCCCTCATCGACGTAGGCGCCGACGTTGACATACATGGGCGGCATGCACACCACTCCGCGGCCGAGGAAGGCGCCCTCCCGAACGGAGGATCCGCCCGGCACCAAACGAACTCCCGCATCAACGCTGAATCGTCTGGAGGGGAATGTGTTCTTGTCCACAAATGAGAACTCGTCCGCTCCCAGATGCACGAGCGTCCCGAGCCGGAATCCCAGCAAGATGCCCTGCTTGACCCAGGGGTTAACGCGCCATCCCAACGAGGTTCCCGCAGCCGGCTCAGCGGCCCGCACCCGGCCGTCGTTCAGAGCCTGCCGTAGTTCGAGGAAAGCGTTCATGGCTCCGTCATCGCCAATCGCGGCGGCGCCCGCGGTAAAGTACCGTTCTATGCTGGCCTGCAACTTTGTCGTCTTGATTGCCATGATGGTCCTGTGTTGAGTTTTACTGCAGCAAACCCAACTCCTGGGCCAGCGACTTCAATTTTTCCCGGGTTGATGCTGTCACCGGCACTATTGGCAAGCGATAGGTCTCCTTAAGCAGCTCCATCATGGCCATCACGCACTTCACGGGTGCTGGGCTCGGCTCCCAGAAATTCGCTGTAATCAGCCGGAAATACCTCCGATTGAGAGCACGAGCCGTCCCCCAGTCGCCGGACAATGCAGCACGAACCATGCGCGCCATTTCTCCCGGAACTTCGTTCGAGGCGACGGAAATCAATCCTGCTCCGCCAAGGGCGATCACCGGCAGAGCCATCAAATCGTCTCCAGCCAGAATTGTGAAGCCCGGGGGCACGGAATAGATCAACTCGGCGATCTGCTGCAGGTTACCGCTCGACTCCTTTATGCCCTGGATATTCGGTACATCTTCCGCCAGCCGAACAGCGGTTGCCGGCTCCAGGTTGGCGGCAGTACGGCCGGGAATGTTGTAAAGCACCACGGGACAAGGAACGGCTTCTGCAATGGCGCGGAAATGGCGATATTGTCCCTCTTGTCCCGGCTTGTTATAGAAGGGATTCGCAGTGAGCAGACCGCTTACCCCTGGAACCGAAGCGGCTTCTCCGGCGCGGGCAACCGCTTCCAGCGTGGAATTGTGTGTGCATCCCGCCAGGACCGGGACACGCCCGGCTGCGGACTCGGTCACGATAGCGATCACCCGCAGCCATTCCTGGTGGTTCAGAGCGGGGGTCTCGGCGGTCGTTCCGCAAGCCACCAGGAAATCGATGCCCCCCTCGATTTGCCGTTCGACCAGCTTGCGCAGTGTTTCCTCGTCGAGGCCGCCATCATTGCGAAAGGGAGTTACGAGTGCTGTGCCGCAGCCGTCGAGGTTCATAACAAAAGGAGTCTACTAGAACTGGTCTCAGGTATGGGTCCGCGGCCTCGGTTAAGAGCTCGAGCCCGCCAGTTCTACCGCAGCTGAGGATAAATCTCCCGGAAGTCGTAGAAACCGGTCCTGCCGCTAAGCCACTCGGCCGCGCGAACCGCGCCCTCGGCGAAACTACGGCGGGAAAACGCCTCATGCTGAACTCGGATTACGTCATCCCCGCTCCTGGCGATGATGGTGTGCATGCCCACATGATCGCCTTCACGATGGGAAACGATTTCCACCTTCAGCGATGGATCGCCTTCGAGCAAAGCCTGCCTGAGGGCCAAGGCTGTACCCGACGGCCTATCTTTTTTTTCCTGGTGGTGGGTCTCGGTGATGCTGATTTCGAACCCCGGCACCAGAGGCCCGAGTTGCCTGGCCAGACGGTACATGGCCTGGACCCCAACCGAGAAATTGGCTCCGTAGACCAGGCCTCCGTCGCGGCGTTCGCAGATGGAACGAACCTCGCTGAGCTTGTCATACCAGCCCGTGGTGCCGACAACGACGCGGGCGCCATTAGCCAGGCAGGCGCGAACATTGGGAAGGACGGCCTGAGGAGTGGTAAAGTCGAAAACCCCGTCTAACCCGGCGAGCATCGGTGCGGTCAGAGCCGAGGCATTCGCATTTTCCTCTTCGCCAATGACCCGGACGCTGTGCCCGCGCTCGGAAGCAACCTCCGCCACAATGCGCCCCGTCTTGCCCCGCCCCAGCACTAATAAATTCATAATTACTGATGCACGCTTTCTATTGCTTTCCTCGCGCTTACGTCGAAAATCTCAGGATCGGGATCGACAAAAAAGGCAGCGTGCAAGGAGCGCACCGCCTCATCGACATCATCCTCGTCAATCATGAAGCTCATGTTGATTTCCGAAGCGCCCTGAGAAATCATGCGCACGTTGATGTGGCGAATAGCATGAAAGACCTGGGCGGCAATGCCGTTCTGCCCGCGGATATTGCCTCCTACCATGCAGATCAGCGCCTTTCGTCCCTCGTAGGTTACCTCGGCCAGCTTACTGAGGTCAGCCGTCAACTCGGGTAATTGCTCGGTGGAATCGACGGTCAGGGAAACGCTGACTTCCGAGGTTGACACCATATCCACGACGCACTTGTGCTTGTCGAACACCTCAAAAACATCGCGCATGTAGCCATGCGACATCAGCATGCGGCTGGCCACCAGGTCAATGATGGTCAGGCGCCGCTTGGCGGCAATGGACTTGAACGGGCTCCGGCAGAGGGTGGCCAATGCGGTGATGCGCGTCCCCTCGTTCTGCGCATTGCGTGAGTTCAATACCAGCACCGGGATGTTCTTGTGGACGGCGGGCAGGATGGTTGCCGGATGGAGCACTTTGGCTCCGAAATAGGCTAGCTCGGCGGCCTCTTCGAAACTGATGGTCTTGACCCGCAGGGCATCGGGACAGACCCTGGGATCGGCAGTCATGATGCCGTTGACGTCGGTCCAGATCTCGATAGCCTCGGCATCGAGCCCGCCACCGATCAGAGCCGCCGTATAATCCGATCCGCCGCGTCCCAGCGTCGTCGTGACACCTTCCACGGTGGAGCCGATAAATCCGGCCAGGACGGGAACCTGGCCGGCATCGATCAGGGGCCGCAGATGCTGCGCGCATCGCGCTTCGATGAGCGAAGTGTTGGGCATAGCCTTGCCGTGCTGGGCATCGGTCACGACGCAGGTTCGCGCGTCCACGTGGACCGCATCGATGCCCTGGACGCGAAATGCCTCGGCGATCAGGCGGCTGGAAAGGCGCTCGCCGAAGCTGACGACCATGTCGTTGGTTCTGGGAGTCAGTTCGCCCACAGCAGAAAGCCCGCGCAGGATTTCGTCAATCCCGTCGAATTCCTGCTGGATCCAGTTTTGCATTTCCGCCGTGCGGTTTGCCGGAAGGAGCTGGCAGGAAGTGTCGCAGTGACGGTTGCGGAGACGAGCACTGATGGCCAGGGCGCCGGTGCGGTCACCACGGCCCGCGGCCTTGGCCGCGGCCAGCAGCTGATCGGTGACCTTAGCCATGGCGCTGACGACGACCACCGGCCGTTGGCCCCGGGCCACGCGGCCTTCAACAATTCCGGCGGTACGGTTGATGGCTGTGGCATCTTCGACGGAAGTGCCACCGAACTTCATCACGACCGGTTTCATACAGAAACGGCAACGGGGTCGTTTGCCGGAGCCAACTTGCCCTGCGCAGCCAGGAATTCACCATTCAACACCGCGGCCCCTGCTCCGCCGCGAATGGTGTTGTGGGAAAGGACGGTGAACTTCCAGTCCAGCAACGAGCACGGACGCAGGCCGCCGACGGTTGCTGTCATGCCCCTGCCGCGCATGCGATCGAGCCGCGGCTGCGGCCGGTCCTCAGCAGCACTCCACTCCACAGGCCGGCCGGGCGCGGTGGGCAGCGAGTAACTGGCAAGAGGGGCAAAATCCTCCCAGGCAGCGAGAATGTCTTCCCTGGTAGCCCGGCTGCCCAGCTGGATGCTCACGCTCTCGGTGTGTCCGTCCTCGACAGCGACTCGGTTGCAATGCGCGCTTACGCGAGCAGGCAAAGGTTCTATTTTGCCGGCGCTCAATTTGCCCAGGAGCTTCTGCGTTTCCGATTCGAGCTTCTCCTCTTCCCCGCGAATGAAGGGCACTACGTTGCCCAGAATATCCAGCGAAGGGACGCCGGGATAACCGGCGCCGCTTACGGCCTGCATGGTGGTCACAAAGACACCCTTCAGCCCGAAACGATCGGCCAGAGGCTTGAGCGCCAGAACCAGGCCGATGGCGCTGCAATTCGGATTGGTTACGATGTATCCGCCGGATTGCTTGCGCCAACTTTGCGTTTCGAGCAAGCCGAGATGGTCCGGGTTGACCTCGGGAATGACCAACGGAACATCGCTCTGCATGCGGAATGCACTGGAGTTCGAGATCACGGCGCAACCGGCAGCGGCGAATTTGGGCTCGAGCTCGCGGGCGATATCGGTATCAAGGGCAGCAAAAATTATGGCCGGGGAGCCATCGGGGGTTGCCGGGGAGACGGTCATCCCGGCGACCCTGGCCGGCAGTGGAGTTTCGAGTTTCCAGCGCGCCGCCTCGCCGTAGGTTTTGCCGCTTGATTTGTCGCTGGCTGCGAGCCATGCGACCTCAAACCACGGATGCTCTTCGAGGAGCTGGATGAAGCGTTGACCGATGACCCCGGTGGCGCCAAGAATGCCTATCTTGTGTCGTGTCTGCATTGTTTTTGTAAATATTCTGGTTAATTTTAGACTATCCGGTCCGGGCAAAGGGACGGCAGCACCATGGCGGTCAATCCATGACCAGAGACTGCGGTCCTCGATGACGATTCTGGGTCATCCCGAGAGCCTGTGACTTTTT
>JBARKD010000308.1:0-7995 GCA_049800615.1 Acidobacteriaceae bacterium
AGGTAAGGTTGGGTCACAGGGAAGGAGGTTCCTGTGACCCATTTACCAGCCGGCGATCTATGGGTGGACGGATGCCAGAAGCTCGGCCTCCGCGGCACCAATAACCTGCTGCGCTTTGCCCTTCAGCACAAGTCCGAGTTATAGCCCACCCGCCCAGACATTTCATTACGAGGAATAACCGTGCGGTAGCACACAGATAAATTGTGTGTCTGCCGCTATTCTTTTTTTCCCGCGGAGAGCCTACGTTTGGTGCCGTGAGTGGACTGGGCGAAGGCTACGGATGACCAAGTCGCAAATGCAAAGACTGGGGCGGCAAAAGGCATGCTGATCAATTTCTATAGAACGCTGACTCCGTCTAAGTGGCAAGTGATCGCGATTCTGTGGCGCGACAACTAATAACGAAAGGCTCTTGCTCAGATTGCAGTGCGGTTAAACAAGATTCGGAGAAAAAACTTATGAAAAATATCTATCGCGCTGTGGCATTAAGCCTTGTGGCACTCAGCCTTGCGGGGGAGCAATCTGCAATGGGCCAGGACGTCCCCCCACCCAACACCGATCCAGACCGGCTGCGAGCCATTGTCCAGGCCGAGGCGCAAAAGGACGGCACGAAAGCAGTCGAGTTTGGCATGTGGGTGGGCGACCGCGAGGTGCTGACGACCGCCCTGGGCAACTCCATGACTACCGTGCCGGCCACCACAGACATGCATTATCGCATCGGCGGAACCGCGGAGACCTTCATGTCCACATTGCTGCTGATGCTGGAGGAGCAGGGGCGCATCAACCTGGACGAAACGATCTCGCACTGGTTCCCGCACCTCCTGGGCGCCGATAAGGTAACACCGCGTATGTTAGTGGCCAACACGGCCGGCTACATCGACTATGTGACCGTGGAGGATTTCCTGAAGCTGCAACTGGCCGAACCGTTTCGTACGTTCACTGATGAGGAGTTGATCAACTACTCGGTGCGCGACCGCCAGATGAACTTCGCGCCCGGCACAAGCCAGCAATACTCCCATACCGACAACGTCATCCTGGGCCAGGTCATTCAGCGAGCCACGAACGAGTCCATCAAGGAGCTCTACGAGAAGAATATCTTTGGGCCGCTGGGCATGAAGGACACGCAGTTTCCGACCAATCAGGAAATTCAACCGCCGGTGCTGCATGCATTCACATCGGATCGCGGCATTTATGAGGATTGCACCTACTACAATCCGTTCTGGGGCTCGACCCCGGGGTTGCCCACTTCCAACATTCACGACGTGGGCAAATGGGGCCCGATCCTTGGAACTGGCCGCTTGATTTCACCGGCGCACTTCCAGGAGCAGATCGCTCCCACCTCGGTGGGCAAAGGTAAGAACCGGCCCGATTTGTATTTTGCCTATGGATTCGTCGTCGCCAACGGCTGGATCGTGCAAAACCCGAGCATCGATGGCTACAGCGGCGCCTTCGGCTACAACTTGGCCACCGGTGTGACCATCGTGGTCGGTGCTACCAAGAGCGAGACAGCCACCACCGACTCGTCCGCCTTCGACATTTTCCGCGAGGTCGTCAACTACGTCACCCCGAACTCGCCGATTAACTTTTGAGAATGCCGTGGGCCTGGTGCTCGAGATTTGGCCGCCCGGCCTGCGAGCGATCCGTTCAAGCGATTGGTCGAGTTAAAGACCGATTGGTCCTAAAGAATACAGCTATCGGACGCCTGGCGGTAGCCCCATGAGGATGTCATATATCGCCGTGCTATAGTCGCGAAAACCCGCGAACGCCCAGTTCTGCCTTCCCAAAATTTTCCTGCACAATTCGATCTATCGCGGCGCTCTCCACGTTCGCGAAGCAGCTGCTTGCCTTTGAGAAATTCCTCGACTTCGTGGCCTTGGTGACCGTCTGCCGCAGCCGTTCCTTCCCAGTCCTGGTATTGAACTTGAGCCTTAAAGGTGAATGACATTTCAAATCTCTTCCTTAAAACGACCGGTTATGGAGCCACTTGACGCGACTGTCTCCAAGCGACCAGCTGGACCAATTGCCTTGAAGGCGGGCAACAAAAAGTGCGTCGGTTGAATGGATGTACGGCTGCATCACCTCACGGATCTCGGTCGCGTTCAGTGCTGCTTCAACTAGCCACACAGATTGCTCAAGATGGCACCAGTTGAACTGGTCTTTGATTCGAGCGATCACGCGTTCTTAATCCTCCGGCGTGTCGTTGGGTGAGCGTAAGTCGTAGGCGATAAGAAAAGCCATATAGTCCCCCATGGCGCACCTGTTTGTATGCCTAATTGCATATATAGCATTTATAGCACATATGGTGTATATTGTACATATGGTACCGGAGTTGATTATGGCGGTTGGGGAAATTATGGGTTCTAATGGCAGCGAGTGCGCGCAGGGCGAAACGAGGATCCTGTTTGTGCACGGGGAGGGGTGTTTGATGGAGCGAGAAGCGGGGCTGGCCGCGGAATCGACGGGGATTGCTATCGCCGAGCAGGATCAACGGGATATTCAGGATCTCTACTCGAAGCTACGCGCGGTAGAACCAAAGCTGGTCGGGCCAGACGGTAAAACGCAGGTTCTGCCAGGTACCCTTTACTCTTTTTTGTGCCGGCTCCTGGCTGATCTGAAAGACGGGAAGTCGGTAACAATTCTGCAGAGCGAAGCGACACTGACCACCATGGAGGCAGCAAAGATATTGGGGGTTTCCAGACAGTTCCTCGTACAGGAGATTGAAAAAGAGAAAATTCCTTACCACATGGTTGGAACGCACCGAAGGCTTTACGCTCGCGACGTGCTCGCGTTTAAGAGCAATAGGGATGCGAGTCGAAGGAAGCAACTGGACGACTTGGCCTTGCAGGAGCATCAGGATGGTCTCTACGCAAGAGGGTTAGATGATCCTCACTCCCGACAATGAATTTTGTGTCGTGCCGGACGCCTGCGTCCTTTTGCCAATGCCACTATGTGACACGCTGCTTCGTTCCGCGGAGGAGCCTTCATTTTTTCGCATCGTGTGGAGCGAAGAGATCTTAAATGAAGTCAGGAAGGGCCTGCTCAGCGAGAAGTTCGGATACTCGACTGAGCAGGCTGATCGCCGCATTAGGTCAATGCGCGCGGCGTTCCCTGAAGCGATGACGACCGTTCCGGCTGGGTTAATCGAAGGAATCGAACGCATTCCTGATCCCAGCGATCGTCACGTTGTCGCGCTGGCACTGCAGTCCCGGGCGGATACAATCGTTACGGATAACCTCAAGCATTTCCCCCCTGAAGTCCTCGATGGCTATCACCTTCAAGTTTCTTCGGCAGATGACTTCTTGATTCACCAGTACCACCTGGGCTCTGAGGTGATGCTCGAAAAACTCGATCGGCAGGCCGCAGGGATTCGAAAGCGCCGTGCCGATGTCCTGCACTACCTACAGAAATCAGCGCCGAAATTCTGTCGAGTCTGCTCGAGGTAGGACGAAGCCTCGCCTGGTCTGCGGGGACCTCTCTTTTCTGGTGGGAACAGAGAATTCCACGCATCCTCTCCCCGCATAGCAACGTCCCCCGCCTCACATTTCCAGACGCTTCCCCGCCTTCACCGATGCCAAGTCTCGCCCTCGGCTCCATAGCAGCGCCCACCACTGCCAGCGCCTGCCTTAAGCCTCCTTATCGAAAATGCCTCGGAGCAATTTATCGCTCCCTCAGCACCCTGCCCCGAGGCATTTCCGATCAAGGCTAACGACTTTCCAAGTGCCGAGAAGCGCGTTCAGCAGGACTAATCTGCTCTTTGTAAGCCGGCCCTGACCGGGGAACCTTTGCCGGATCAGTTGCGTAGCGTCGTAAAGCGGAAATTCGCACGCTTCGACTCCTTCACGTTCCGGAGGCCACGGTGACTCCCTTTTCCAGCGAGCTAAGACAGATCCTGCGCCGGCTTTGGCGCACCCCGGCGTTCACCGTCGTCACGCTGATTATGCTGACCGCCGGCATCGGCGCCAACACTGCCGTCTTCAGTGTGGTTGAAGGAGTGCTCCTGAAACCGCTGCCCTACCCGCATCCTGAGTCGCTGGTGGGGGTGTGGCACACGGCTCCCGGACTGAACCTCGACAACGTCAACATGGCGCCCTCGAACTACTTCATCTACCGCGAGCAGAATCGCGTGTTTGAAGACATAGGGATGTATACGGATGCTTTGGCGACCGTGACAGGGAGAGGGAACCCTGAGGTGGTGCCGATATTGGACGTGACCGACGGCGTGCTCCCGATTCTCGGCCTGAAGCCGTACCTGGGCCGCTGGTTTCGTAGCGACGATACCGCCCCTCACGGCCCCGACACGGTCTTGGTGAGCTACTCCTACTGGCAAAGCCACCTGGGTGGAGATCCGGCTGCCGTGGGACGAACCATCAGGGTGGATGGGAAGTCCAGGCAGATCATCGGGGTCATGCCGAAGGAATTCCGCTTTCTCGACTATGAGCCGGCGGCGCTTTTCCTGCCGCTGGTGTTTGACCGCAACAAGACGAACCTCGGTCAGTTCAGCTATGACGGTATTGCCCGCCTGCGGCCCGGTGTGACGATGCAGCGGGCCAATGAGGATGTAGGGCGGATGTGGCCGATCGTGCTCCGCAGTTTTCCTGCACCGCCGGGATTCAACTTCGACCTTTTTGTTAAGTCGCGGCTGGCGCCGAAGGTCCGGCCGCTTAGCCAGGATGTGGTCGGCGACGTTAGCACACTGCTATGGATACTGATGGGCAGCATCGGTGTGGTGCTGCTGATTGCCTGCGCCAACGTGGCCAACCTGCTGCTGGTGCGGGCCGAAGGACGCCACCAGGAGCTCTCCATCCGTACTGCCCTGGGCGCCAGCCCCTGGCAGGTTGCCAGGGGTTTTCTGCTGGAGAGCGCGCTGCTGGGTCTGCTGGGGAGCCTGCTGGGGTTGGTGCTTGCCTGGGGCGCGCTGCGCCTGCTGGTCGCGCTGGCGCCTGCCGGGCTGCCCCGCCTGCATGACATTGGCATCGATCACAGCGTACTCGTCTTCACCCTCGGCATCACCGTGTTTTCGAGCCTGCTCTTCGGATCTGTCCCAGCCGTGCGTTATGCGCGAGCGCGCGTGAGCTCGGGCTTGCGAGGCGCCCGAACGGCGAGCGCGGGGCGAGAACGCCACCGCACGCGCAACACGCTGGTGGTCATCCAGGTGAGCCTCGCGTTTCTGCTGCTGATCTGCTCCGGGCTCATGCTTCGAACCTTCCATGCGCTGGTCCATGTCGATGCCGGGTACGATACAGCCGCAAGCATTCAAACCGTGCAGCTCGGTATCCCCGAAGCAGAGATACCGAAAGACGAGGAGGCTTTGCGCAGGCAGCAGGCTATTCTCGAGAAGATCGCAGCCATCCCGGGCGTGCAATCTGCGAGCTTTGGCAATGCTATTCCCATGGATGACAACGGCTGGAGGGACGAGGTCTTCGCCCAGGACCACCCCGACAATGGCAACGCCACAACGCTGCTGCGTCGATTTACCTTTGGCGCACCTGGCTTTCTCAAGACGCTTGGCATCCCTTTGGTGGCAGGGCGCGATTACACCTGGAACGAGATCTTTGCCGGCGTCCCGGTGGCAATGATTAGCGAAAGCTTCGCACGCGAATACTGGGGCAGTGCGTCGAATGCGATCGGCAAGCGTATCCGCGTAAACACGAAGGATGACTGGCGCGAGGTCGTGGGGGTGATCGGCAACGTGCATTGGGAGGGTATCGACAAAGATGTGCCGTCGGTCGTTTACTGGCCGACGTTCAACCGGCACTTCGAGAACAACGACATCGATCTGAGGCGATTCATCACGTTTGTTATCCGCACTCCGCGCGCCGGTTCGGAAAGTCTGATACAGGACTTGCGGCAGGCGGTCTGGTCAGTGGATGCCAACCTGCCGCTTACGGGGATACGTACGCAAGGCTACTACTACCAAAAGTCGATCGCACGCACCTCGTTCACGCTGGTCATGCTGGGGATTGCGTCGGCCATCGCCCTGATGTTGGGTATCGTTGGGCTTTACGGCGTGATCGCCTATTCCGCTTCGCAGCGCACGCGCGAGATCGGCATTCGCATCGCGCTTGGGGCGCAGCGCAGCACAATCACTTCGATGTTTGTGCGCCAGGGACTGATACTGACCGCCGCGGGCATCGCATGCGGACTGGTATTGGCGTTTTCCGCAAGCCGGCTGCTGCAGTCGTTGTTGTTCCACGTCAGCCCAGTGGATCCTGTCACGTACGTGGTGGCGGCGCTTGGCTTATGCGCAGCTGCATGGCTGGCCAGCTACATCCCTTCACGGCGAACCGCGACGGTGAACCCTGTGGATGCGCTGCGTGCAGAGTGAGGCAACCCCTCAGACGCGGCGCTCTGCAACGTATGCTGACGCTCCCTCAGCACCCTGCCCCGAGGCATTTTCGATCAAGGCTAACGACTTATGGGATTCTTGGCCGGGGGTGCACTTTTTCCGGCTGCTTTACCCCTACCCGGTTAGAAGTTGACCCCGGACGGGTTCCTACATACACTCGAATTCCGGCCCCACCAAACGAATTTAGATAAAAGAGGAAGAAGTTCCATGGCCAAAAATCGATCCGCCACCCTTCAGCTGCTGGCTCTTTTGCTGTGGTTGAACATTGGCGCGTTGCACGCATTTGCCCAGACGCAAACCTGGTATCTCGATCCACCGCATTCCGCGGCGCAATTCTCGGTTCGCCATATGGGTATCTCCACCGTGCGCGGAACATTTACCAAGGTCAACGGCGAGGTGATTGATTCACCCGATCTCAGCAAAGCCTCTGTAAAGGTCACCATCGACGCGAGTTCGGTAGACAGCCGCGTGCAAAGACGGGACGATGACCTGCGCAGCGACCACTTCTTCGATGTCGCCAAATATCCAACCATCACGTTTCAATCGAAACGAGTGGAGTCTGCCGGGGCCGGCAAATTGAAAGTCACCGGCGATCTCACCATTCACGGCGTCACGAAGGAAGTGGTGCTGGATGTGGACGGACCCACTCCTCCGATAAAGGATCCCAGGGGGAACTCTCACCGGGGCGCTTCCGCCACGACCTCAATAAACCGTACAGACTTTGGAATTAACACCATGCCCGGGATGATCGGGGAGCAGATAGCGATCCAGCTCGACGTGGAGATGGTGGAAAAACCGCCGGCCGCGCCGCCGGCCGGAGCGGCAGCGACCTCACCCAGATAGCGACAGAGACCTCACCCAGATAGCGGTAGCGACCCCGCCCAGAACTGCGCGCCATGCCCGATGGCGTTCACCGCCCTGCGCTCCATCATAAAAGCCCCTGATTACTTCATCTGCATTCCAGGCATGACGGAGTGGTCCATATTATCGTGCCCCTGGTCGTCATCGTCGGTCGCCCAGATCTTCGCGGCGTCGGTTTCGTACGGGTAGACATGGACCATCCAGCCGAAGATGTGGGGATGAAACACGCCGCCGGCCGCCTCGCAATCCTCGCGCGTAGTGATCGATCCCAACAGGCCAAACTTTGCATCGGGACCGAAGTAAGCCGCCTTCTGTCCTGCGGGCGCTTTGCAGAAGTTGATGTGCTGGTGCCAATGCGCGATGCTGAGCGGAATTCGATCGTTTAACTCCTCTTCGGAAGCGTCCACGCGATCCGTATACATCGCGCCTATCAGCTTGTAGCCGCCATCTGCGGTCTTCTTGTAGAGCAGCGAAGTTGGCTTGTTGGGATCGAAATGAGACCGCGCCTCCAAACCGTTCGCTAAATTGGTAAAATGATACTGTGGCTGTGGCACATCGGGCAGGAAGATCCGGTAGCCGTCTGCCAGTGCTTTTTGATAGTCCTCATACGGCGCCATGGCTGTCTTCGCCGCAGCGGCGACGGCATCTGCCTTCTGACGGTCACCCGGCTGTGGAGGCCTGAGCGTAGTCATATACATGTGACCCGCCATGTGAGCCATGTTGCCTTGCGGTTGGTTGTTCCACGCCATAGCCGCTACACCCGCCACGCCCAGGGTGACCGAAGCCAGGAC
>JBARKD010000309.1:0-25555 GCA_049800615.1 Acidobacteriaceae bacterium
CAGCTGATCCGCGATCGCGTCCTGGCTCAGCCATGCAAATGCAAAGCCTTTTTTCACGTCGCAGACTGCGTAGTTATGTGCATCTGCCACCACGGATACCAGGTGTTCCCTCCCGCGGAATATCGGCGTAGGCGGCAAGGCGTCCTTGCGCTCCCCGGTGACCGCGATTTGGATGGTGATGGCCGGTCTCGGGAACATGCGGTGCCTCCAATACCCCCAACTCGCGCCGGCAGCGTCCAGCACTTGCGGAGAGTTTGTGAATATTTGCGCAGGAAAACCTAGCGGAAACCATTCCCGCCTGAGCGGTAGAGATACACGGCGTTGTAAAGGGTCACTGGCAATCGCCGGGTCGATTACATCTGCTGTCGTCATGGGGGAAGCGGAAGCCATCAGTTCTTAGCCGGTCTTTCATTGCTTGAATTACTGCTTGAATTACTGCTTGAATCATTCGTTGAAATCACTGCTCCGTACTCATCTCCGCTATATGCCTTGGGCGTACCGAGACTGCCGGCACGCGGCAAAGCCCGCAGATAACGAATAACCTGCCACATCTCCTGGTCGCTGAGCAGCCCTTTGGAGGCGGGCATGCCCGATGGGAATAATCCGTGCTCAATGATCCATTTCAATTGGCCGTCACTGTATGCCTGCACCTCGGCGCCGGCCATTGAAGGGATGGGCGGAGCCATACTGCCGGCAAACGGCACCCCTGTGTTCTGCCCGTCTCGTCCGTGGCACTCGACGCAGTAGTAACCAAAGGCGTGTTTGCCGGCATCGATATTCGCAGCTGTTGCAGGTACGGGATTCCTTTGCGACCTGCCGCCAACCGTGACGTTTCGCTTTATCCAATACATCGTTCGAGTCTCCAGGCGGCCCGGTGGCTTGGCGCTGCAGGCTATAGGGCCGCAAAACAACAGCGCGCACAGCATGCTGACGAATGCGGGCCTTGAATGTCGGGACCAACTCGCGCAGCTCATGGCTACTTGTCCTTGACCGTCACCTTGAAGAGCATGGAACCGTGCCCCGCCCCGCAGAAGTGGTTGCACTGGCCCTGGAAGGTTCCTGTTTGCGACGGCGTGACCTCGACTCGCACCGTCTTTCCCTTGTTGAGCGTCGCGTTGACGTTTAATTCAGGGATGGAGAAGCCATGTGTGGTGTCGTCGGCGGTCAGGGCCAGGGTAACGGTCTCGCCCTTGACGAGAGTGATCTCAGCCGGGGTGAACGAGAACCGTTTTGCGTGGATTTCAATGACCTTGGGCGACTCCTGCGCGCAGATCCATGTGGCGCAGAAAGCGAGGCTGAGAAGAGCACAGCGGAGGATTAGTTTCATCGTCATTTTTGTCCTATTTGGGTGGGGGGCCGAGCAGGGGCCCGTTGATCCAGCGTGCCTCACTTCGGCGCCATGAATTTAAGAAGCGCCTGCTCGTCTTCACGAGAGAGACGCGCACGCGTGCGCATGTGCATAAGAATGGTTCCGGTAACACGCGGCGGAATGCTGGTTGGCGGCATGTGGCAGCGGGAGCAATTCTGGGCAAACAGTTGCTCGCCCCGGTTTTGCTGAACTGCCTTGCCGTTGTCTTTGCCGGCATCGGCGACGGCGACGAATGGCAATAGCGAAAGCGGAATCGCCGCAACCAATGCCGCCATGAGGGTTGAACGTGACATCATTTCCTCCCCGGCCACAAGGGCCAAATGAATCGATAGGTAATTCCGAAGTTCCAGATGTTCGCGTTTGCCTGTTGCTGAAACTGCCGCCCATAGCTGGACACCAGACGCAGGTTGTCCCGGAAGTAAAAATTCAACCCAGCGTCGAAGCGCTCGGTATTTTTGGTGGGCAGACTGTTGCCGCCTCCGTTGAGGGGATGCACCTGCTGGAAACGAGGGGCAAACTGCAGCCGGCGAAAGAACGCGGGGGCCCAGGGAACCTGCGTGAACATGTAGTCGGGCTCGATCCAGTAGCCTGCGCCGTAGAAGCTGCGATCGAATTCCGCCTTTAGATCAACAGGTGTCCGTGGGGGCTGCCAGGAGACGTAAGTGGCCACGCTATTGATCTGGTGTTGCTGCAACAGCCGCTGGTACGATTGTCCTATTTCCAGGTGTGGTCCCTTAAGATAGATGCTCGCGTCCTCTCCCGTGACGCGAGAAGCCAGGAGCTCATTGATACTGCTGCGCGCGGAGAAGTACGCCGTGTATTGAATGCTGTAGGCGTTCGTTTCTTTGACATTGCCGCGTAACATGACCCCATCGCCGATGCCGAACGGCCGCGTGCCAATCACATCGGTAATGGGTGTGTCCTGTAAATTGCGAATCCAAAGTGGGGCGAGGCGTTCGTTGTACAGGCCGAAAGGAAGTAGATAAGCCCCGGCGCTCGCAATCAGATGTGTGTTTGCCAGCCAATCAACCTGGGCGTAGTCGACGCTCTTGAAAACTTTCCCTACATATGGACCGTGGGTTTGGAACTGGCGTTGAAAGAAGCCCGTAAACTCAGCTCTCGATTCGAGCAGTACATGCGAGCTGAAGGGAACAAGCAGGACGGTTTCGATCTCGGGTTCGAGCGAAGTAACCCCGCCGTTCGTGTTCTGCACATAGGCGAAGGTTCCCGAGAGCACCGGTATATAACCCGCGCTTGTGCCGGATGCATCCGGGTTCTGAGCATGAGCCGCGCTGGTGGTTAGCGCGACCGAGAGCCCTATCAGCCATAGCCTGTGGATGTGTTTGATTCTCATGATGGTCTGCTTCGGCGCAGCCGGTAAATGCGCAGACGATGCGCAATGACTGGCGGCCACAAATCGAAGTATAGGTAGCGCGCGGCGCGCGAATGTGTGCACGATGTCATCGCTTTGTCATTTCCCCCCGCAGTGCGCGCGCAACCGCGGCAGGTGATCTAAGGTGGAATAACTAGGCGGGTGCTTAGCTGTTGTATCTCTCTCCGGATCGCGCTGAAGATACAAAGGCGAGACACCATAACTCGGGACAAAGACAATTTCGGATCAGGTAACTGGAACCCAATGATATTTGGAAAGCGATGGAGATGGTTTGCGGCGCTGCTTCCCCTGGTTGCGGGAACGCTCCTGGCCCCCGGGCAGTTGCAATCGGGAAGCTCGAGCATGGGTCTTGACCAGGGCTACTCAAGACAACAGCCATGCGACGAGCGCTACCAGGCCTGTTTCGACTCGCAGGGAAGACCACTCAGCGCTCTTCCGTCGCAAGGTTTAGATAGTTCCACAAGTGGATTCCCGGAGGCAGATCCGCGCTATGAGTTTGGAAGTGGGTATCCGCTTGACTTCGGTTCGCGCGATTATCGCCGTTCTTCATCAACCCAGATGCCCTCTCCAGCCCCTATAAGGTTTCGTCCAGAACCGTTGACTGAGTTTCAGAAGTTTGTGGCATCCGATACCGGCAAAGTGTTGCCGATTTTCGGAGCCCAGCTTTTTCGCGATGTGCCGGCAACCTTTGCGCCTCTGGACCGCGTGCCTGTGCCGGCAAACTACGTCGTGGGGCCGGGCGATAGCCTACTGCTGCGGTCCTGGGGAAGCATTACGTTTTACATGCGGGTTACGGTCGACCGCGATGGGAACATTTATATCCCGCACATCGGCACGCTCCAGATCGCGGGAATCAAGTTCTCGGAATTGCGTGATTATCTCAGCGCACAAATTTCCAACTCGTTCAAGAAATTCGAGCTGAACGTAGAGATGGAGCAGCTGCGTGCGATCCAGATTTTCGTTGTCGGCAGAACCAGGCGGCCGGGAAGCTACACAATCAGCTCGCTAAGCAGCCTGGTGGATGCGCTGTTTGTCTCGGGTGGCCCATCGAGTACGGGATCCATGCGGCGCATCGAGGTCAAGCGCGGGGGCAGCACCCTGACCGAGCTTGACCTATACGGCTTTCTGCTCGACGGTGACAAGTCGAAAGACATAAATCTGCTGCCTGGGGATGTGATTTACGACCCGCCCGCTGGTCCCAGGGTCGCGCTTATCGGCAGTGTGAGCCAACCTGCCATCTACGAGTTTCGCAAAGGTGAGACCGTAGGAGATGTTCTGCGCATGGCAGGGGGTTTGACCTCGTTGGCGACGCAAGGCACAGGAGAGCTGGAACGGGTCGATGGGAACGGCAATCGCCATGTCATCGAGATACGCTTTGACCAAGCCGGGCTCAGCACTCCTCTAGCCGATGGCGACATCCTGCGAACCCTTTCGATTGTTCCCAAATTCGACAACGCGGTCACCTTGCGCGGCAATGTAGCAAACCCGGGACGCTACCCGTGGCACGCGGGCATGCGCATCCGCGACCTGATCCCCAATAAAGACGTCCTGCTCACGCGAAATTACTGGGAGCAGAAGAATGGCCTGGTATTTATTGCGGCGCCGGAACAACACGAATCGACACAAGACCGCGATTCGTCGCCTTCCACTCATGATCCGCAAACAGGGCGCAGTGGCGATGGCACAGTGCGCGATGAGGACAACGGAAATTCGGCGACCGCTGTTCCCACCAACAAACCGTTGAACACGCCTGACGTCTTTAGCAAAGCCGATGCTGCTGCCGGGTCTCAGGCGCCAGGCGCTTCAGTCCGCGGCAACAGCATCGGTTCGCAAACCGGCGCCCCTTCAGAACAATTTCCCGTAGCCAACCGCGTCGTCAAAAGAGTGCCGAATATCGATTGGGATTATGCCGTGATCGAGCGCCTGGACAGCACGGACCTTTCTCCTTCTCTCGAGCCCTTTAACCTGGGCCACGCTCTCGCCGACGGCGATGGAAAGGACAATCTGGAGTTACAACCTGGAGATGTGGTGACCATCTTCTCTCAGGCTGACATACACGTGCCGCAACACAGTCAGACCGCTTTTGTTCGCCTGGAAGGCGAATTCCAGGCGGCGGGAGTTTACAGCGTGCGGGCAGGAGAAACACTCCGCCAACTGATAGAGCGCGCGGGTGGTCTGACCGCGCAAGCGTATCTGTATGGTTCGTCGTTTACCCGTGAGTCAACGCGTCGTCAGCAGCAAGCCCAGCTGGATGAATACACCGATGATCTGGAGCGCGATATTGAGCGCGCATCAACGACGCGGTCAACATCGGCCGTCAGCCCCCAGGAAGCGGCGACGATCGCAGCTACGCTGGATAGCCAGCGAACCCTGGTAGCCAAGCTGCGGTTAATGCGTGCCAGCGGGCGCATCGTTCTCGACATCACTCCCGGGAGCACTGGGTTGGAGACCATTCCGGACATACCACTGGAGGACGGGGACAGCTTTGTGGTTCCCGCCAAACCTTCCAACGTCCAGGTGGTGGGCGCCGTCTACGACCAGAACGCATTTCTCTTTAAAACCGCACGCAATGCGGGAGACTACCTGGAACTGGCTGGAGGCATTTCCCGCAGTGGGGATAGCCGGCACACCTTCATCATTCGCGCCGACGGGTCGGTTGTCAGCCGTAAGTCCCGCTCGGCTCACGGCGGCCTTGAACGGCTCAGTATGAACCCGGGCGACACAGTGGTCGTGCCGGAAAACCTCGACAAAATTACCCTGCTGCGGGGTCTGACCGACTGGTCAGCCGTTTTGGGCCAATTTGGTTTAGGCGCGGCAGCTATCAACGTGCTGCGCTGATCGCCGGCGCTGTTTGCCGCAGGAGGATATGAATATGCCCGCACCGGAAGCCGCCTTGCTGAAGCTTGCCGTGGTCGTTGCCCAGCGCGGCCGCGTCCTCGCGACCGTCGTGTTTTGTACCATGCTGGTCGTCTCTGTCATCGTGTGCGTGATTCCCGTGAGCTATACGGGCACGGCAGTGATTCTTGGGCCGCAACCTTCCTCGGGAGCGGCTGCGTTGCTCAGCCAGCTCGGATCCCTCGGCTCCCTCGGCCCGGAGCTTCTGGAGGGCAGCGGAGTCAAGACACCAGAGGAAAGCCTGCTCGGGATTCTGAGCAGCCGAACCATCGCGGACCAGATGATTCAGCGCTTCGCACTTCGCCGCCTGTATGGTACGCGATCCATGGTTGCTACCCGTAGGGCGCTTGCCAGCCACACTCGCATCGAGGCGACTAAAGGCTACCTGATCAGGATCAACGTGGAAGACCGCTCTGCTGTGCGCTCGGCGGATATGGCGAACGGATACGTGGACCTCTTGTACGCCCTGAACGAGCGTCTCGCTCTCACGCAGGCTTCGCAGCGCCGCATCTTTCTGGAACAACAGGTCAACGCGGAACGCGAAGCACTGAACCGCGCAGAGGTGGCACTCAAGCAGGCGCAGGAGGCGACCGGCGTGATCCAACTGCCCGCGCAGGCCGAACTGTCACTGCGCACCGTTGCACAATTGCGGGCGGAGATCGTGACCCGGGAATTGCAACTGCAACAACTCAGGACGGTCGCGACCGAACACAACGAAAAAGTTGGCGAAATGGAGTCCGGCATCGCGGCGCTCAACGCGGAACTCAGCAAAGCGGAAAAAGGGGCAGCGGGTAGCGAGACCAGCGATTTCTTCCTGGCCGCGGGCAAGGTGCCGGCGGCCGGACTTCAATACCTTCGCATCACGCGCGACCTGCGCTACCATGAGGCGCTATTCGAAACGCTCTCCAAACAGTATGAACTGGCTCGCATCGATGAGGCCAAAGCTCCGCCACTGTTGCAAGTGGTCGATCGCGCTGTCCCTCTCGACCAGAAGACCTGGCCGCCGCGAACCCTCCTCGTTCTGCTTTCCGGCTTGTTTGCCGCTTTCCTTGTCATCGCCTGGGCGCTGGTCTCCGAGAGCTGGGCTCAGGCTAGCACACGTCCCGAAACGGTCGAACAATTGCTCCGGCTGCGAAGCGCGGTGGAGCAATGGCCGGCAAGACGATGAACAGGTGTTCCATGCTGTTCTATGTCGCGGCGGTGGCGCTCACGCCGGTGGGCGTTGCTTCCAAGTTCATGCTGGGAGCAACGAGCTCAACATGGATCGATCCATCCCTGTTGCTTTCCCTGGCGGCGCTGCTCGCGCTCCTGCCCTGTTGGGAGGACTTTCTCGAGGATGAATTGCGGCCGGTGTTGGCCGCAGTTGCTTTGGTCTTTCTGGCCAGCCTCTTGAGCACGCTTTCCGGGCTCCTTCTGCGCCCACCGGAGACGCTCTACAGCGTGTTGCGGGAACCGCTACGGCTGTGGCTCAATCTCGCGTGGTTCGTTGCCAGTGTGTGGTTCCTCCGCCACCGGCCGCGGGTGGTAGTGATTGGATCGATCCTTGCCGTGATGTTCGCGCTGGGAGCGGGCATCTATCTCGAACTGGCGGCTGTCAATTTGGTGCCCGCGCCCGAACTCGCCGCCTCCTACGCTCGCGCTTACCTCGCGCGGCAGACTCTCTGGTTCCATGGCATTCCCCTGCTGAGAATGGGAGGTCTGTTTTTCGAAGCCCCTCCCTTCGGGCTCTTCATGTTTGCGCAATTTGTCGTGCTTTCCCTTTTGCGGGAGACCGGGAGATACCGCAGATGGAGTACGGCAAGTTTGATTTCCGCCGCTCTCGGTCTGTTGTTCTCACTCTCAGACCAGGCATTGATTGCCGGCGCTGTGGGCTTATTCTCCGGGCTGTCCAGCATGAGAAAGAAGCGCATGGTTATTACGTGGTCCATCGCTGCCATCGCGATTGTTGTGTTATGCGCCTTCGAATTTGAGACCCTCGCCGTAAAACAAGTTTCGTCCACCGCCGGCATCGTGAGCTGGATCAATGGAGGAAGCGTGGGTGAGAGAGATTTCCACCTGCAATATGGTCTCTCCGTGCTTGGGGCGCATCCGACAGCAACCTTCTTTGGCATAGGTCCAGGCCGGTACGGGGAGTATGCCGCGGAAAGCGGGGACTTCCCCGACACTGTCAGCATACAAACCTCCGAAATGGAGATTCTGGTCGAATGGGGAGCCGTGGGCCTTGGCCTGTGGCTTCTGTTGCTTTGGTACCTTGCCACGCGCGGGTTTCAGTTGCACGGTGTGCTGGGGCTTGGCTTGCTGGCTGGGCTGCTGATCGCTGACAGTTTTCAGGCGAACTGGAAGCACCAAGCTGTATTCCTGGCAGTGGCGGTTTTGATTGTTCCCCGCCGCGGCATGAAGGAGCTCGCCGCGTGATGGAACCAAGCGAGTCGCCGATCGCGTTGTCGCTCATCGTTGCGACCGTGGGTCGTACCGAGGAGCTCAGTCGTTTGCTGCGCTCCCTGGGCACACAGCAGTTCCCCTGGCTGGAGCTGATCATCGTGGACCAGAACAGCGACGATAGGGTCAAGTCGCTACTCGATCGAGCTGAGCTGTCCGTGCGCCACACGTATCTTCGCTCCCCCCGCGGCGTATCCCGAGCCCGCAATGCTGGTTTGGCTATCGTATTGGGTGCGATTATCGGTTTCCCGGACGATGACTGCTGGTATCCGGCAAATCTCCTGGAGCAGATCAAGGAGTGGTTTGATCATCACGCAGAATGCCAGTTTCTTTGCTGCAGCATGCGAGATGAGACGGGCAGAGAGGTGGCGGCTCGCTGGCCGCTGCGTTCCCAGAGGCTGGATAGTAATTCCGTGCTGCAAGCGGCCGCGAGCGCATCTCTATTCATCCGGCGAGAGGCGTTGCGGCAAGTTGGCGGATTTGACGAACAGATAGGGTTAGGCGCCGTGACCCCGTTTCAAAGCGGCGAAGACACCGATCTGGCCATCCGCTGCCTGCGTGCCGGGGGCAATGGATGGTTTGAGAAGAGTCTCTATGTCCACCATCCGCGGAGAGATATAGACCGGGTTACCGCGGATCGGGCACTGGCGTATGGAATCGGGTTCGGCTACCTCTTAGGCAAGCATGGGTACCCGGTATGGAGCGTGGCCTATCACATCGCGCGCGCCTTCGGGGGAATGGTAAAGTCACTGCTTTTGCTACGTATTACCCACGCCACGTTCTATTGGCACAGCGTCCGCGGACGATGGAAAGGCTATGCGACGTTAGGGCGAACGGCCCGGGAAGCTACCCGACTGTTAGTTGGGCAAGACCGCGCGGATGGCTGAAGCCTGCCTTCGACAGAAGTCCTTTTGTGAGAAATCCGCCGCCCGGACCACGCCGGCACGAATGAGCCGCGCCTGGGTGCTGCTTGAGTCGATTAACTTCTCAATTGCCGCAGTCAGCTCTTCGCTGGAGTAAGGCGAAAAGTACAAGGCGGCGTCACCGGCGACTTCCGGTAAGGAGGCCGCACGGGAACACAAAACCGGGGTGCCACACGCCATCGATTCGATCACCGGTAGTCCGAAACCTTCTTCGAACGACGGCATAACCGTCATCAAAGCGGCGGAGTATAAATCAGCCAGCAGTGAGTCCGCCGGCTGGTCGACCCGCACAACCTGTTTCCTCTGTTCCATTGCCTGTAACCGCAATTGTGTCTTTGGCTCCCATTTCCCTCGGCTTCCGACAACGACCAGCAATGGGGTATCTGCCCTTCGTTCGCAAAGCGTGGCCACGGCGGTCAGTAACAGATGCAGGTTTTTATTCGGCGCGCAACTCCCCACAAACAGGATGTATGGCCGGGAAATGGCTTGATTCCGGGCAATGCGCGCGCGCGCGGCCGGCTTCTCCGTTCTTGTAAAACAGGGAGCCACGCAACATGGAATGACCCGAATACGCGAGGGATCTACGCGAAACTCCTGCTGCAAGCGGAGCATCGTGTAGCCGGAAGGGGTGACGATTACGTCGGCTTTTTCCACCGCCTTGCGCAGCAGCGGTCGAGCGTAGAGCCTGGACCGCCAGGTATTGCGGTAGCCCTTGTCCAGCAGGTGGTTCAGGTCATGTATCGTGACCAGCAACCCGCCTCGCCACAATAACGGTATGTTGTAGTGAGGCATGTACAGGGCGGCCGCCTTACGGGAAAGCCTGGGCAGCTCCAATTGTTCTCGAATGCCGTAAATTCCGGCGTCGCAGACGGTCACATGATCCACAAATTCCGAAACCATGGAAGCATCTCTGGACTGCGCGATGCAGGAAATGCGAATGCCCGGCAGATGACCGCGCAAACCGGGAAGAAGCGATTGCGTGTAGCGGCCGATGCCGGTTTTCAACCAGCGCGCATCGATTGCCAGCTCAGTTGTCATCGGCGCAGCCTCGACCCTCCCGCCACCGCTGGTGTTGGCGGCTTCGACTGAGGCGCAAAATGGGAGTCGGGTGGAGCCAGTTCACGAGCCGCCATCGCACGACTTACCAGGGCACGAAAGTCCTTGAGGAAATGGGCATAATCGAATCTTTTCGCCCAGTCGCTAATGAAGATTGGATCGAAGGCGTGCTCGTGCCGTTCAAATTCGAGAATTGCCCGGCAGACGGCCGCCTCCGTCTGTTCACGGAAGAAGACGCCGGTGCTGCGCCCTGCCGGTCTTCCAGGGTTCGCAGACGCAACCGATTCCAGGGCGCCGCCTCTCCCAAAAGCAATTACCGGCCTGCCGCACGCCTGCGCTTCCACGGGCGCCATGCCGAAGTCTTCTTCAGCGGCAAACAACAAAGCACGGCAGCGGGCGTATTCGCTCCACAGTGCCTCATCCGAGACCTGGCCAAGGAATTCCACACAAGGTCCTGCCTGTGCCCGCAGCGAACGTTCCTCGGGCCCACTGCCGATAATCCGGAGCTTCCGCCCCAGGCGATTGCAGGACGCAATGAGCAGGTCCAGGCGCTTGTATTTCACCAGCCGGCCGACGGTGAGATAGCTGTCGCCGATACGCTCAAAGCGGGCGCTGGCGGTGCTGATTGGCGGGTATAGCACGGTACTCGGTCGTGCGTAGTACTGGCGGATGCAGCCCGCGACGTTGCGGGAATTCGCGGCAAAGACCGTGACGCGTTGCGCAGCCGCGAAATCCCACGCCCGCACGTAGTGCGCTGTCATGGAGAACAAATGCCTGGCAAAGCGAGGTAAGTCATCGCGATAGTCGTGATATTGACTCCACAAATAGCGCATGGGAGCGTGGCAATAACAAACATGCACGGTACCCGGGGTTACCAGCACGCCTTTCATGGGCCCGGCATCCGAGGTAATCACAAGGTCGTAGCCACGCATGTCCAATTGCTCCACCGCCAGGGGAAAGAGAGGCAGGAAATGCCGGTGCAGGCGGCGCGCCCCGGGAATGCGTGCCAAGAGGGACTGTTGAATGCGACGCCCCTTAAGGCCCTCCGGAATGCATGCCGGGTCAGCAATCAAAGTGAAGATGTCGGCATCGGGAAAGAGGGAAGCGATAGCTTCAAGTACCCGCTCGCCCCCGCCCAGGGTAACCAGCCAGTGATGAACGATGGCTACGCGCATTTAAGCAAAGCTTATGCCGCGGCAGCATGGGGGAGTGTCTGACCCTTGTCTCAGTTGTGTAAATTGGCAGTAAGACATTTTGCGCGATAGCCGGGCCGCCGGGTATTCGGCTCACCCCTCCGCTAAACGCGCAAGAGCCTGCAATCACTGGAGCTTTGAAATTTGGCCGAAGGTCCCGATCAATGTCAGCAGATTGTCATTGATTTGTCTTGGCGACTCACAAAGCTTCCCCGATAGCGGGAATTTGGAGCAGAATTGTCCTTGAGGCGTCATGTCTACCATTCTTGTTGTCGAAGATGATTCGCGTATCCAGAAAGCATTGCAGCGTCTCTTCGGTACGGAGGGATACGAGGTCAAGTGCGCGGCAGACGGGACTGTTGGTCTAGAGCTGTTTCAGGCCGGCGGTGTCGATGCCGTCGTCCTCGATTTGATGCTGCCAGGCATCTCCGGCCGCGACCTGTGCAAGACGATGAAGCGCTCTGTTCCGGATAAGCCGGTCATCATTCTCAGCGCAGTCTCGGAGGTGGCGGATAAAGTGCTGCTGTTGGAGTTGGGCGCAGACGATTACGTGACCAAGCCTTTCAGTCCGCGCGAGCTTCTGGCCCGTGTGCAGGCGGCGATGCGTCGTTCGCAGCGATCCCGGCCCAACCACGCATTGACGTTCGGTGAGGTGTCCGTCGATTTCGTCAGGATGCAGGTGACTCGCGCCGGCAAGCTGATACCGCTGACTGCTCACGAATTCAAGTTGCTGCGGTTCTTTCTGGATAATGCCGAGCGTGTGCTAACCCGTGAAGAGCTATTGAATGACGTCTGGGGTTACAATTTCTATCCTTCAACGCGTACCGTTGATAACCAGATCTTGAAGCTGCGGCAGAAGCTCGAGACAGATCCGGCCAATCCTACACACTTTCGCACAGTGCATGGGATGGGCTACAAATTCGTTTATTCGCCAGTCGGCTAAAGAAGGGAACGCTGACCATGCGGATGCGGATGACCTTGCTGCTGTCTGTTATGGCCGTATCCTTCGGGCTTACTACCTTAACGCTGGCAGTCATTCATAAAAGTCTTCAACACCAGATCCAAGAAGGACTTCGCGCCGACCTCGAACGGTCCATCGCGGTCTTCCGCAACCTGGAGACGCATCGTCGCGACATGCTGCGACGCGAGGCGGCACTGCTGGCGGATTTGCCCAGCCTGAAAGCGCTCATGACCGTCCTGATGAATTCGTCTCCGGACAATGCTCGGACGGTGCGGGATCAGGGACTGGAGTTTTGGCGGGTCAGCGGCGCCGCTTTTTTCGCATTGGCCGATCCGAACGGCCAGGTCGTCGCCCGCTATGAGGAGGGTGTACCGCCTACCATCGCAGCCGCGCCCTCACAGCTACCCGAAGCTCTTTTCATCGGGTCCGGGCCAGGATACGTCCTGCACGATGACCGGCTTTACGAGGTGGTCTCCGCTCCCTTGTACTTTGGCAGCTCCGCGAGAGGCACACTCCTCGGCTACGTGGCCATTGGCTACGCCATTGATCACAGCATAGCCAAAGAAGTTGGGCAGGTGGCTGCGGCTGAAGTCGTGTTTACTGCTGATCGCGGCGTTGCGGCCTCCACCCTCGATGCCGCACAGATCAAGGACCTTATAGAGCGAGAACCCCGTCTGCTGCAGGATACGGAGGATGGAACGGAAATTCGGCTGGGCCAGGAACGGTATCTGGAAGCATCCCGTGGACTCTCGCGCGATGATTTGCCACAAGTGCGGTTAGTTGTTCTCAAGTCCTACGACCAGGCGAGCCGTTATCTTATTCGGCTTGATCGGCTTTTAGTCTCTTTGGGCTTTGTTGTCTTCGTTCTTGCCGGAGCGTTGGCGTTTTACATCTCCGGGACAGTTACGCGTCCACTCGATGCTTTGGTAGCGGGCGCGCGTGCACTGGGCTCAGGTGATTTTGGGTATGTGTTGCCGCGTGACGGCGTGGTGGAACTGCGCGAGCTCAGCACGGCATTTGACCAGATGCGAACCCGCCTGCGCCGCACCCAACAGGAACTACTGGAGGCGGAGAGGCTGGCAACCATCGGCAGAATGGCCAGCTCTATTTCTCACGACTTGCGTCACTATCTTTCAGCCGTTTATGCCAATGCGGAGTTCCTTGGCTCGTGGTCCGGCAACCCGGAAGAGCGGGCGGAATTACTCGCCGAAGTAAAGATGGGCGTCACTGGGATGACCGACCTGATTGAGTCCCTGTTGATCTTTAGCCGGACCGGTAAGCATGTCCAGCCCCACTGCGAATCGCTGGCCCTTGCGGGTGAGCGGGCAATCGCCATGGCGCGCACGCATCCTGATGCGCAAAACGTCACCATCACGTGCGAACCGCTGCCGCAATTGGAAGCATGGCTGGACAGCAACAAGGTCGAGCGAGCCCTCTATAATCTTTTGCTCAATGCGTGTCAGGCAGCGCATAAGGCGGACGGCACACCGCACGTTACGCTGTCGTTCGAGGAAACGGAAGCCGCGTTTCGGTTTTATGTCACGGATAACGGTCCGGGAGTTTCCGAGGAGATACGAGTCACGCTCTTCGAGCCTTTTGTCAGCAAAGGAAAGCTCGGTGGGGTTGGTCTCGGTCTCACGCTCGCAGATCGCATCGCGCAGGAGCACGGAGGCGCGGTCGAGCTCGAAAGCTCCGTGCCGGGTCGCACCGTCTTTTGTCTATCGCTCGCCAAGGCGACGCTGCTTTCCTTCGAAACAGCCGCGCTGGAACAGTCTTCTATCATGCCACAGGCCCTGGAATCGTAGCATCGCCACAATGAAGCATTTGAGGTATCGTCATGCTCTTCAAACATTCAACACGATTGCTCTTCCCTTTGTTGATACTGGCCCCTTTGTGCGCAAGCGCGCAGCAGAACCCTACGCCGCCGGGCGAAACCCGGGATGCGGAAGCAAGCCGCATAGAACAGAGGCTTGACCAGGTTTTAGCAGCACTGGGGGGAATGCAGCATGAGCTGGAAGCGTCGAAGCAGCAGATCGACCAGCTGCAGAATCAGATGCGTGACCTGCGTAGCCAGATGCAAGCGGCGAATCCGGATTCCAACGCAACCGCGGCAGCCGCGCAGTTGCAGCAGAGCGTGCAGCAACTGCAAAGCGACGACGAAATTTTACAATCCGAGGTCAAGCAGCACGATCAAACCAAGGTAGAAACCACGTCCAAGTTTCCATTGCGAGTGAGCGGGCTTGTGCTCTTCTCGTCGTTTTTAAACAACGGCGCTGTCGACAATATTGACCTCCCAATCCTTGCCCTTCCCAGAGCTGCGAATAGCTCCGCCGGCGGGAGCTTCGCCGCTACTTTGCGGCAAAGCGTCATAGGTTTAAATGCCCGGGGGCCTGAGGTGGGTGGCGCGCAGTCGTCCGCGGATATGCACGTAGATTTCTTTGGCGGCGTTCCCTACACCGGCTACACCACGGCAACCGGCACATTGCGTTTGCGGACTGCACACGTTCGCCTGGACTGGCCTGACCACTCCCTGGTTGGCGCGTTTGACTCCCCGTTAATTACGCCATTGCAGCCTACTTCGTACATCGCCATTGGTGAGCCTGCACTGTCCTGGTCGGGTAACTTATGGGTCTGGGCGCCTCAATTGCAGTCATTGAACCGGACCGCCCTGGGGCCCGGCAGTCTCCACTACGATTTCTCGCTCATCGATCCGCCTGCGCCCGGCAGTCCTGCCATATCAGGGGAACGGCAACCCAATCCCGCGGAGTCGAGCAGGCAGCCTGGCTACGAGTCTCGTATCAGTTACAGTGTTCCTTTCCGCGATCGGCCCTTCACGCTGGGCGCCGCAGGCTACTACAGCCGGCAAACCTACCCGGGGACGCAACACATCGACGCATGGTCCGGAACCGCGGACTGGAGATTGCCGTTCACACGGTGGCTGGAAATATCGGGCGCCCTTTATCGAGGGCGAGCTCTCGGCGGCCTTGGAGGAGGGGTCTACAAAGACTACATAATGGATCCTGATTCAGGGTCGATCAGGGGCCTCAATGCTGAAGGTGGATGGTCGCAAATGAAGATCCGTTTCAGCAGGTCGCTCGAGGGCAACGCGATGATTGGCGAAGATGCCGGATTCTCTTCGGAGATCCGCTACGACGAGCTGGGTTCCACTGACCCCTACTCCAGCCTGGCGAGAAATCGCACGATCATTACCAACCTGACGTATCGGCCGAAAGCCTACTTCTATGTTTCCGCGGAGTACCGCAACATTGATAGCTGGCCGGTGACCGGTCATGTAAACATCGCGCAAGCTGTCGGACTTGCGACAGGCTACTCATTCTAGTGTTTAAGTCTTTTCCAATTCGCGCGTTGCTGCTGCTGCTGTGCTCGAGCTCAGCTATGACCGCTGCGCTCCTGGCACAAGGAGTCGAAGTGACTGCGACGGTAGACGTGATACGCGCAGGCGCTCATAATGCGAAGGCTCCGAGCTCCGCGGGTGTGGTGGTCTGGTTAACGCCCGTTGAGCCTGCTGACCTGGTCCACCCAAAGCCAGGCCATTATCGGCTTGAGCAGAAAGACAAGCAGTTTACGCCGCACCTGATGGTCATCCCCACCGGAAGCACGGTGGACTTCCCCAATCTTGATCCGTTTTTTCACAATGTCTTTTCTTTTTTCAATGGTAAGCGCTTCGATCTCGGCCTTTACGAGAGCGGCAGTTCGCGAGCCGTGCATTTCAACCATGACGGCATTTCGTATATCTTCTGCAACATTCACCCGGAAATGAGCGCCGTTGTTGTAACGTTGCCCACGCCATACTATGGGGTTACTTCTGCCGCCGGCTCTGTTGGGCTGCCGCCCGTTCCGCCCGGCACTTACCAATTGCATGTGTGGGCGGAGGGCGCCAACTCCGCGGACCTGTTGGCTTTAAGCCGGCGAGTTGTGGTGAGTGCGTCGGGCAAAGAACTGGGCTCGATCCAGGTCAAGGTCGATACTCACCCCGAGCCGCACAAAAACAAGTTTGGCGAGGACTATCAACCTACCGATGAATCGTCCTACTAGGAGCGGGTTCAGGGCTTAACGACCGTTCCGTCGATCGTTCGGTCGGTCGGATAAGCGCCACCGCCGGGAAACGTTCCAAGTGGATTCCTGGCGGCCAACTCCTCGTTGATATCGACCCCCAGCCCTGGCTTACCGCTGCCGTACAAGTAACCTCTGCGAATTTCTGCGATGCCCGGGAACATTTCGTGCACGATGGGCGGAAAGTGATTCTCCTCCTGGATGCCGAAGGCGCTGCTCGAGATGTCGACGTGGTAGCTCGCGATCTGGTTGATGGGATCGTTCTCGCCGCCTTCCTGGAAGGCTGTCCGGACACCGAAAAGTTCGCAAAGCGTGGTCAGCTTCTTGATCGGCGTAATCCCGCCTGTGGCCGCGACCCGGCAGCGAATGAAATCGATGAGCCGATCCTTGACCAGAGGGATTACCTCGAAAGGATGCGTGAAGACTTCGCCCACGGCCTGCGGAGTGGTACAGATCTCGCGGATATTGCGGTAGTACTCGATCTGCTCCGGGGGAAGGATGTCCTCGACAAAAAACATCTGGTAGGGCTGTAGCCGCCGCGCCAACTCCACAGCATTCATCCCGCTCAGGTGGGAATGCACATCGTGCAGGAGCTTAGGTCCGAACCCTGCTTTCTCACGCAGGTATGCAAACAAGGGAGGAATGTTGTCGACCAGTTGTTGCTCGTCGAAGGCAACACCCTGATATCCGCCTTCGGCTCGGTTTCCCTGGCCCTCGGGAGTAAAGCCTCCGCCGCCGTAGCCACCGAGCTGGACGCGCACGTGGGTGAAACCTTCTGCCAGAGATTTCTGCAGGGCCTCCAGGCACTCCTCTTTGGTCTTACCCCCCTGGTGGTCATAAACCGGCACCGCGTCGCGCGCCTTGCCGCCCAGCATCTCATATACCGGCATGCCGGCGCGCTTGCCTTTGATATCCCACAAGGCCATATCCATGGCGGATAGCACGTTGTTGTTCACCGGCCCATTGCGCCAGTAGGTGCGCATCTGGGCGGACTGCCAGAGATCCTCAATGCGGTCTGGATCTTTGCCGATCAGCCAGGGCTTCAGATGCTCTTCGAGCGCTGCGACCACGGCCATGGTTTCGTAGTAGTTGTTGGCCGAGCCGATGCCGTAGAGACCCGGTTCACTGGTGATGATCTTGAGAAAGATCCAACGATATTTTGCCCCGCCATTGGTGGTGATGACCTTGCAATCCTTGATGGTGAGCGGCGGTAGTCCGTTGGTCCGCCGCGCAACCTCCTGCGCGCCGGCAACAGAAAGCAAGGGAAGCGAGGTTGCGGCTGACTTAAGCAGGTCTCTTCGATTCATCATATGTCTGCCCTTAAGATCCCTCCTCATCGCTGCACGAACACGACTAGAAAGGGTAAAAATGTCGGCGCGAAACAGCAAGCTAAATCGCGTTGAGCCCTCAATTCCCGCAAACGGGGAGAGATTTCAAACGCAGAGCAGAATGTATATTGGAAGAGTCTCGCATCCTGAACAGCATCATTCTCTCAAATGAACCCATCGCAGGGGCACTCCGCCGCGACACTCATCGATCGCACATGCTGACCTCGATCAAAGGACGCTCGGTGATCGTGACCGGGGCAAGCAAGGGAATTGGAAAAGGGCTCGCCGGCGTCTTTGCACGGCACGGCGCCCAGGTTCTGATTGCCGCGCGAGACCTTGCGCAGGCCGAGATGGCTGCTGCTGAAATCCGTGCCAATGGGGGAGTGGCGAGTGCTGTAGCCGCCGATGTCTCCAAGGCGAACGACAATGCCCGCCTGGTGGAGACTGCGATCGAGCGTCATGGAGGCGTGGATATTCTCTGTTGCAATGCGGGGATTTTTCCAGCGGCGAAGCTGTTTGACATGAAGGAGGCGGATTGGGATCAGGTTCTGGCTGTCAACCTTAAGGGAACCTTCCTTTCCGTGCAAGCCTGCTTGCCTGCGCTTAAGGCTCGGGGAAAAGGCCGCATCATCGTCACGTCATCGATCACCGGTCCGATCACAGGCTATCCCGGTTGGAGCCACTACGGAGCCAGCAAGGCGGGTCAGCTCGGATTCATCCGGACGGCGGCCATCGAGCTTGCTCCTCACAACATCACCGTCAACGCTGTGCTTCCCGGCAACATTCTCACGGAAGGCGTGCAGGCGCTTGGACCGGAATACATCGCCAGGATGACCTCGGCCATCCCTGCGGGCAGGCTTGGATCGGTCGAAGACGTCGCGAATGCGGCGCTGTTTCTAGCCAGTGATGAAGCGGCCTTTATCTCAGGGCAAACCATCGTGGTGGATGGGGGCCAGGTGCTCCCAGAATCCCACATGGCGTTGGAAGAGCTGGGATAACGGCTTCCTTCGCGCTACAGATACCACGGTATGTTCACGACAACGATGCGCTGATTTCCCTTGAGCAGCAGAAGAATTTTCAGCAACTGCACGCGCTGATTGTGCAGCAGGTTTTCCCACCAGTGGCGCACCACCAGTTCCGGCAACACCACCGCTACTTTCCTTCCCGGGTTCTCACACTCGAGATGCAGTATGTAATCCATCAAGGGCGCGACGACAAAGCGAAACGTGGAAGGAATGGTTACCAGTTCCGGTTCAGGAAAGCCACCCTCGCGAATGGGGGTTAGTATTTTTTCCTCCCAGTCCTGGTCGATACCGTGCTTTTCGTCCGCGGAGTGGACGTGAACCACCTTGATTTCCCTGGAAAGCAGCAGGCCAAAGCGGAGCGCTTTTTCGGAAATCCGGTTCCAGCCCGCCATGGGAATAACTACCAGCGGTTGCTCCAGGTTAGTTACCCTCATCCGGCTCGTGTCCCGGGTTTCCCACTGGACACGCGTGTAATGCTTCTTTACGGAATACATCAGGAGGATCAAGGTTGGAATCAGCAGCGCGGTGACCCAAGCCCCGGTTCGAAATTTTGAAGCTAACACGACAAGCGTGGTCATTCCGGTTGCGACGGCCCCGGTGCCGTTCACCAGCATGTGCCACCCGCGCAGCTTCTGTTCCCCTTCTTCTCTCTTCCAGTGCATGACCATACCAGCCTGGGAAAGGGTGAACGCGAGGAAGGCCCCGATCGCGTAGAGAGGGATCAGCCTGTCCGTTACTCCCTTGAACAGAATCAGAATCACGGCCGTAAGGGTGGTGAGGGCATAGACTCCGTGCGAGTACAGCAACCGCCGTCCGCGGATGATGAATACGTGGGGAAGGTAATCGTGTATAGCAATCGCCCGGGTCAGGCGCGGGAAATCCGCAAACGCGGTGTTCGCGCTTAGGGCCAGGGCCAGAAGAACACTCCCCATGGTTAGAAAATAGAACCATCCACGCCCAAACACCGCGGTCACCAGAAGGCTGAGAAGACTTTGGTATCCGCGCGCATCCGGATCCATGGCCGTAATTTGATAGTGCTTGGTCAACCACGCCGTGCCGTACAGCAGCACGATCAAAATGCCAATGATGATCGTCAGAGCGTATTGTGCATTTTTGGAGCGTGGTTCGCGGAACGCCATTACGCCGTTCGAGACTGCCTCCACGCCCGTCATGGCCGCGCACCCGCTCGAGAAGGCCTTGAGCAACATCCAGATACCGAGATACTGGATGGTTTGCGGTAAGGGTGTCGGCATCGGAGTGACGGGCACTGGATGACCGCCGGAAGCAAATGTCTTGTAAGCCCCGAACGCGATGGTCGCTAACAAGGTCCCGATGAACAGAAACGTGGGAACGATGAACGCCTTTCCGGTATCTTTCACTCCGCGCAAATTTACTATCGCCAGGATTGCCAGGATGAACAGGCAAAGGGCCAGCGTGTGGGCTTGAAATTCCGGCAGCGCCGAGGTCATGGCGGTTACGCCGGCGGAGATACCTACGGCGGCGGTGAGGATGTAGTCGATCATCAGCGCGGCCGCAGCCAGCAGGCCTGCCTTCTCGCCAAGGTTTTCCGTGGCTACCGTGTAGCTTCCGCCGCCACCCGGATATGCGGCGATCGTCTGCCGGTAGCTGAAGTAAACAATCACCAGAAGGGCCAGGATGGCGGTAATGATGGGCAACAGATACTGTGTTCCAGCAACCCCTAAGGGGATCAACAGGGCCAGGGCGGCTTCCGGACCGTATGCTGCACTGGTGAGGGCGTCCAGCCCAAAAATCGGGATGCCCGCGCCTATTCCTATTTGTTCTGCTCGTTCATCGCTGGTCGCCAGCGGTTTCCCAAAAATTCTGTCCTGAATGGCCATTCCGATGTAGATACTACACTTATTGAGTTTCTAGCCTAACAGGGAGGTCATGTGCGACGGAGAGACTTTCTGGGGATCGCGGCAGCAAACCTGGTGGGCGGAGGCCAAGTCCCAGCCAGCAACAAGGAACAGGTCGTAATCGAACGTCCCAATATCAACCAGCCTCATCGGGGCAAGGTCCTGGCGCTCATTACACCTCATCTCGATGACGGCCCAATCTTCGCCGGAGGCACTTTAGCTAAGCTGATGAGCGAGGGGTACACCGGTTACTTTATCCGGACCAGCAATGACGAAAAAGATTCTTACCACTTGACGCTGGGCGAGACGGTGCTGGCCAACGAACGCGATACCGCGCGTCTGGTCAAAACTCTCGGTTTCACAAAGTCCTATGACCTCTCCTATCGTAATCACCGCCTCGACGACGTATCGCGAACGGAGTTTCGCGGCCGCCTGATTTTTTTATTCCGCCTACTCAAGGTTGACACCGTATTTAGTTATGATCCCTGGGGCCACTATGAAGAAAATCCGGATCACTACGTGACGGCACAGGGGGTAGAGGCGGCATGTTGGATGTCCGGTGGGCAGCTGGATTTTCCTGAGCAGTTCGATGCCGGTCTGAAGCCACACTCGGTTTCTGAGAAGTACTACTTTGCACGCGGACCGCAGCAGGTTAATCGTGTGGTGGATATCGGTGCGTGGGTTGAGCAAAAGACCGCGGCCATCGAATCATGCGAAACGATGATCACCCATATGGTGAAGGATCTTCGGGACACCCTCACGGAACGAGGCCTGCGCGTGGCGGCTCTCGGCGGGAAGCAGGAGACGGCAAATCAGGAGTTCATTCAGGCGGCGTTTGTTACCCGTGATCGCGCAACCGGCGCAAAATATGGCCTCTCCTCCGCCGAGGAGTTCCATTACATCGGTCCTGATCCCTCTCTGGACGACTACATCACGCGTAATGCGCAGCGGATCTAGCGCGCCCGCTGGTTAGATGGCGAGGTCCGCTTCGAGAACGTTGTATCGTTCGAGGCGGACGGTGTCCTTGATGATTCCGGAAACCGGAATCTGATTGACTCGCTTCAATTCAAGCGGATGCCGGGAAAGGCAGACGGGATGAGCTTGTCCGGTTGCGTTCATCAAACGCAGACGGTATCGGCGACCCGATGGGAAGGACAGGTGATCGATGCTCGGATAGGAGAGCCCGTCGATGACCCAATGAATCGCGCCATCCTCTGTGCCCGGCTTTTTCTCGAGCAGCATCTCGATGATCTGAGAGGGCGCCGGAACGGCGAAGGCGGGGGCACTGAATCGCGAATAGGACCAGTCGACGGCAGCAGGGGGATGCCATTGCGCCGGCCCAAGCCCATTCGCATAGGCGATGCAGACGCCTGGCCCGCGCCGCCGCGCGGCATCGTCGAGTGCGCCAAGTATCCAATTTCCAGGGCTACTCATTTCCACCAGCGCCTCGATGCGTTCGCCTTTGGTCAGCGACAGCACGTCGACCGCGGCCGGGGTGGGCACGGGATAGCCGTCGAGCGCCACGACGGTGAAGCGATGGCCGGGCAGATGCAGGTGAACATCTTCCGGATCACCGGCATGCAGAAAATGGAACCGGACACGTTCTCCTGACCGCACGCGGATTGGGTCATCCGGACCGGCCAGGCGGTCACGAATTGCGATGAAGATTTCCTGATGGGGGTGGAGCGACGCGCGCGCTGGTGTGTGAAGGGCTGCGCCCGCGGCGGCACTCGCGGCTAGTTGAAGAAATCGTCTGCGTTTCATATCTTCGCCTCGCTGCGCACAGGCTGAGCAAAAGAATTCTATAGTACAGTGGTCGGAACACAGCCAGGCTCTTACCCGAAGGCGAAGACGAGTGGGATTGCCGCAGAAACCAGAAAGCTCACAAACAGACCACGCGTTGGGCATGGACGCCGCAATGACGCGGGCGGATTTCCTTGACGGCCGCGTGCAAACCGGGAACCGCGCGGGCAGCGCAGGGGCAATGGCGACCCAACAGGATTGGGACGGTTACAGCGGTGTGGGTGATTACGCGGGAGCAAACGGCAACACACACGCCGTCATGACGGCGGGACACGGCATCCGCGATGGCCTCTATGCCGGGCAACTGAAAAGTGCCCACGTTACGGGAGAGACCTTTGACTGCGTGGTTGTAGGCGGAGGTATCAGCGGCCTGGCCGCGGCGCATCTGTATTCGGAAAGAACCGGTCGCGCGAAGCGTTGCCTGGTACTGGAAGATCACTCGATCTTCGGCGGAGAAGCCCGCCGCAATGAATTCCTGGTGGATGGACAGCGGCTGATTGCAAACCAGGGATCAGCTATGTTTTTCCCGTCGATGCCGCTTTCGCTGACACAGAAGTTCTATGAATCGATCGGCTTCGACGGAAAGCCGTTCGAGTATCAGCAATGGGGCGGAGGCGAACCAGAGCTCAAGTTGACCACTCTTCCTTACGCCTGGGGCGGGCCGAATTCGGGGATGTTCTTCGGTGCCCGGTTCGGCCATCCTGAGGGACTTTGGTTGATCGATCCATGGGGCAAGAAGCTCGCCGGCGCACCCCTTCCCGACCCGGTCAAGCAGCAGTTGTTCAAGGCACGCAAACACAATGCGGCATTTGTGCCACCCAAGGCTGATGGAGATGCAGTTGCGCTCGCGCTGGACAAGGTAAGCCTTGAAGAGCATCTTATGCAGCGCAATGACCTGACCCGCGAATTCATCCGGGAGTACATGCCCAATGCGGCGGATGGCGCCGGGGCATCGGCGGATGAGATTTCTGCATATGCGAATTACGCTCCGGAAGTGCTCTTCCCCTGGAACAACGCGGCTGGGGGACAGATATTTCCCGGGGGAAATACCGGCATCGCCCGGCTGATTGTGAAAGCCATGATTCCCGAAGCGCTGCCGGGTCCGTCCACATTGAGCAGCATGTGTGCAGGGGCAATCGATTTCGCCAAGCTCGATCGCCAAGGTCAGCCGGTACGCATCCGGCTGGGGGCAACGGTAGCCGATGTTCGGCACGAGAGCGACGGCGTGCGGGTGAGCTATGCGGTGCAGGGACGGGTCTACTGCATACAGGCCCGTTCGGTGGTGATGACCGGAGGATGGACGACGTCGCGAACGATTCCCGAGTTACCAGAAAGTTACCGCAGCGCGTACCAGCAGTTCTACCGCATGCCTTGTATCGTCATGAATGTCGCGCTGCGGAACTGGCGCTTTTTGGCCAGGATGGGCATCACCGAGTGCCAGTGGTTCGAGGGGCTGAGCAATTCGTTTGCGGTACGGAAGATTGCCACGTTTGGGGGCGTTCCGCCGACGATCAACCCGGATGATCCCACGGTCGTGCGTCTCAAGATATCCTTCACCGAACCGGGGGTTCCCCTGGCACAGCAGGCTACTCGGGGCAGGCTGCGGATGATGGGTACCTCGTATTCGGACTACGAGCGAACGGTCCGTGAGCAATTTACGTTGATGTTCGCGCGCAGTGGCTTCGATGCGCGCCGGGATATCGCCGGCATGATTATCAATCGCTGGGGTCACGCTTATCTTTGCGCTCAGCCGGGATTCTTTTTTGGAACCGAAGGCAAAGCGGCTCCCCGCGAAGTCATCCGGCGCGCACCGTTTGGCAGGATCGCGTTCGCCAATTCCGATCTCTCCGGAATCATGGATCATCGCGCTTCGATTGCCGAGTCGAATCGCGCGGTGAGCCAATTACTCGCGTGATCACATAGTAGCCGGCGTCACTCCTCCCGGCCGAAATCGACGTTGCCAGGAGTGCCGCCGCCTTCACCGCAAGCCCGTAATTAATAAGTAACAATTAGAAAGACTTGATTCGCGGGCCACGCCTGGAGCCCAGCCTCAAAAAACGGCGGTCAAAAAAAATTCTTGACAGGGTGAAAAGGTAAGGCATACTAACGAAACTATACAAAGTATCGCGCTCGAGGGCGTGTAAGCGGCGCCTGCTTTTCCGTAAGACAGAACGAGTTGTCCCAGTTGTTTAACTAAGGGTCCCGGTCTTCTCTGTCTCGAGGAAGCTCCTAATGCTAGGGAACGGCCGCTGTCAACAGCGCGACACTATCCGCAATACCAATCTGCCCAAACGAAGACGCGTGGAGAAAGATGTGGGCTGTTTCGTCGCCTTTTTTCCCTTTCTTCGCAGAAGCACCGCTCGCCGCTGGGCGTTGCTGTTGGTCACCGCATCCTGTCTCGCCGGCGCCCAACGCTCACCGTTGGTGGAGAATTACCAGCATTCGGCTCCCTACCGTTGGTCGCAGAAGCCCGTTCTTGAGAGTCGCGTGTTGGACAACATGGAATCGCTGGATAAGTGGACACCCTTTACCAGCGGCGCGCCGGCAGTGGTGGATGCACGGGTTACCGTACGGGCAGCGCCGGCCCCGAAGCTGGTAGCGAAGATAGCGCTTACCAGCGAGCGGTCGCACGACGGCGGCCACGCGCTGCGGTTCCAAACGCCCACCAGGCTCGACGGGCCGGGGCCGGCAAACGGGCGCGGATGGGGAACTTCTGGGGTGACCCGCACCTTCGACGGGGAGGATTGGCGGAAATTCAATCGGCTCTCCTTGTGGATTTTTCCCGACTGTCCTGGAACGTACTCGGTCGCGCTGGGCATGCGGCTGCACAATGACGGTGGCGTGAAACTGCCTGCGCTCTTTGGGCAGGAGGGGGAAACCTCTATCGTCCTGCACAACCACGAGTGGAACCACGTGCTCTGGGAAATAGGGAATGTAGAGCGGGACAAAATCACAGAGCTGCAATTCTCTTATGGGCTTGCGGGTAACGCGCCCGAAGAGGCGGATGCCGTCACCTTCGATTTAGATCAACTTGCTCTCGAGCGAGTAGAACCCGATTACATCGAAGGTTGGAAAGTATGGCCGGGGCGCATCGCTTATAGCCAAACTGGTTATCTGGCCGGAGCCGAGAAGAGCGCGATCGCCAACGGATTAAGTGCGCGCGAGTTCCGGTTGATCAACACCGAGACGGGCAAGGTCGTTCTACAGAAACCTATCAAG
>JBARKD010000310.1:0-3324 GCA_049800615.1 Acidobacteriaceae bacterium
TATAGTCCGCATTGAGATACAGCTGCGGGGCGGGGGTTGTGTTCCAGCGGGTCGAGGCTGCCACGCCATTAATACCGTCCGCCGCATTGTCCTTGTTGGAATACTCGAGGATGCCATAACCCGACAAATGCCATTTCTCACCGATCGAGTGATCCATCTTGAGGCTCGTCAGGTACTGGTACTTGTTGTTGGGCTGCAAATTGGGATAATTTTCGGTCAGCGCATTGGCAGTAGCCCCGGACGGGGAAGGCCAGTAAGTAAGAACCTTCTGGGCCACCGGATCCCATGTGCTGGGCGGGCCAATGTTGTTATTCGGGAACGGATCTCGAACCGTTTTGATGGAGCCATCCGTGCAGGTCGCTACTCTGGTCGTCGCCGGGTTATACACTGCGCCATTGATCATCGGCCGGCCCAGGCAGTCCAGGACCGGATTCCCGCCGGAATCCACAATGGGACCCAGCAAGTTAGCGCTTAAATCGCCATTGCGATAGGCTGCCGTGGGAACGGTGATGGTTCCCTGGTTGAGGGTTTGCGTGTTGTGGTACTCCTCGTACGCGAAGTAAAAGAAGGTTTTGTTGTGGCCGTTGTAGACGTGAGGAATCCACACCGGTCCACCGAAGGAGCCGCCAAAATCAAGCTCCCGCTGCACCGGGTTATACTTCTGGCCGCTTGAGGTGTAGTTGAAGGGCTGTCCGGCGTCGAGATCCTCATTCTCAATGTAGCCGAAGGCCGTCCCGTGCACCCTGTTGGTGCCGGATTTCGAGGTGTAGTTGAAGACTCCGCCACCGGACTCGCCGAATTTAGCGGAATAGTTGTTAATCATCACCGATTCTGAGCCGAGAGATTCGACCGAGGGTTGTTGTTCATCGGAGATGGCGCCCTTGACCGCCGAGGTGTCGTCCAGGCCGTCCATAAAGACACGGTATGTCGTTCCAGGCGAGCCGCTTATGTGGATATCATTCCACCCGCCTGCGATCGTGCCCGGCACCAGGGCGGCAAAACCCATCGGGTCACGCACAGCTCCGATTCCGGTAATGTTGATCGGAAGCTCATTCAGATCTCTCGTGGTGACCTGAACATTGTTCTGTGGGCTATCGGTTTGGAGCAGGGGAGCATTTGCCGTCACCGTAACCGACGTTGTGGCTTGCCCTACCGTCGGTTGAAGGTTGATGGTTGCCGTTTGCCCCACCGAAACGGTGATCCCATTGCGGATCAGCGTGCTAAAGCCCGTTGCAACGACCGTAACGTTGTACTCGCCCGCAGCCAACTCCGGGACCGTATAGGCGCCTGAACCCGTCGTAACGGTAGAGTTCTGCGTGCCCATCGCGATATTGGTGACGGTTACCCTGGCCCCCGCGATCGCGGAGCCCGATGGATCGGTTACAACTCCCGATATACTGCCGCGGTCAAGTTGTGCCAGGCATAACTCGCTCCCGCAACAGAGGACAGTTAACATCAGGGCAAGGTTAAAGTACTTGAGCAAACCCCATTGCGTCATCTTTTCCTCCTAGGAAGCTTGGCGATGAAACTTTGCTGATCTTTTTTATCCACTGTTTCATTCAGCCGATAACCCTACGCCGCTGGGCCGACGCTTTGGCAACGTTAGAAACATTCCTAACGTCCCTGTATCTCATTGAAACTGCAAGGCCATTTTCGGCAGGGCGGGTGTAACGGTAGCCACCTGGATCGAGAGGAGCACGACAGAAGCCGATGTGCGAGACAGAACAGCCCGAGACCATTGGCGTCCACACTGCGAGCAGGGCCTTCCGGCATGATCATGGATCAGTATCCGGCGTTGAGCCCTATTTATAGGTTGTCTTCGGGTGTGTAGGCGATTCGGGGTATATCGCAGAAGAAGGTGCCCTTGACGATGGCTGCGAACTCTGTCACCGAGGCCGATCTGCTGCTCGTTCTCGGGCAATTCCCATCCGCGAATGTGGTCTGGGTATTTAGTGTCCGGGTCCGGACAGCAGATGGCACGCAGCCATCTCCACCCTGCTCGGCGATCCAGCCATTGTGTGCAGGCGCAGAAGAAGTTCAAAATCCTGGACCCGGGTGCGCGGCGAGATACCGCAGAACTTCAGAGCAGGCAGCAGATGCTCGCGGTCGGAGACGATACGTCCTGCAGCCTCGGTGCCCTCCCCATTTGCCCCGGCAAGCAGAAGCACCTGCCCGGACTGGTTAGGATTGTGAACCAGAGCCACAATCGCAAACGATTCACCCGTCGCGAATCCCCGGGCGGTAGGTATATATGTGCTCTGCTCCCCAGGCCGGAGGCGAACGTTCCGGATGACCTCCTGGTTCATTTCTCGGCTGAAAACGAATTGAAAGTCCAGCTGTTTCTGAAAGATTAGGGACCAGGGATTGGAGCGAGGACTGCCGATCAGAATCAAGTTGTCGTCCGTCTCCAGATCCGTAATGCGCAGGCTGCGCGCCGAGTGGACCAGAACTCGCGCACTCGCCGGAGCCAACCGTCCGATGTTGACAGCCATGGGCGTGTCCACGGATGCCGCATTATCCGCATGCTGATAAAAGACGTAAAACATCCGTTGCGCCGGAGAAAGATCATCGGGATCCGGAAGATAGTGTTGGTTCGCGTAGTCGGAAACCGAGATGTTGGTCCCAGTCAGCTCCTGGAGGTGCTCGACATTGGGGTCGCTGGTGATCAGTTCTGTGGCGTGTCCAGCGCGAAACATGGCGCTCCACGGTGGAAGAGATGCCGGGCTCGGCAATGGTTTCCAGCCGATGACAACGGTCGCAGCCACGATCAGGGCCGCGACGGCCATAGACCAAAGCACCCATACGCGCCGGCGAGTCCGGGGTGGCACGGGTGCAGGCGCCGCCTTGAACTCCGGCTCGGTCGACACTGCCATTGGCAGAGGCGGTGAAATTGCCGCTGCTGGGGCGGCGAGAGACAGGTGCTCGATCTCTGGGACGTAGGAACCTGGTTGAAGGCGGATACGGAACTGTGACGCATCGCCGTAGCGGCCGTAATGCTGCAGGAGCCGTCGGCGCACGTCACTGGCGGTTACCCGAACGATCGCGTCCTCGCCGGTATCGTAGTTGGGGAGGCGGTGAAAAAGCTCTATGCCAATCGTTCGTTCCTTCAGATGATCGACGGCCCCATCGAGAGCTCGTTCGACCACAAACCGGAGGAATTGCTGACAGCGGTGGCTTCCTTTGAAGGCGGGACCCTGGGTCAGATCGTCGAGGTACTGTCGCAGGGCTTCCGTTTTCTTCTTGTTCTTTTCCAGCTCGGCAAATGGAATACCCAATGACATTTCGACCCAGATTGTAGCACCACTGTTCGCAGCGGAACCGGAC
>JBARKD010000311.1:0-9824 GCA_049800615.1 Acidobacteriaceae bacterium
GGCTACAACTTCCGCCCCTAGACAGAATTGTCATCCCGAGCGAACCCGGATTTCCTGTCAGCGCCGGACACGTCCACCTCTGCGCCTTTCCATTAAAGAAGGGCGCATGAAGCTCGCCAACGCCACGAACCTCAACAGGAAATCCGGGGTAGAGACCTGCAGTTATAAAGTCCAGCTTATCCTCTACATGTTCGCCAGGTTGATCGTGTCCCAAGAGCGGCTCTTAGGATCCAATCTCAACATAGAACAATAAGACAGTGGCGACATGGAAACTCCTTTCGCATGTTCTGCGTCTCTTGCTGATAACAGGCAAGATGTTCTTTCGATCGCACGGCTGATAAGTCAATCTTCAGATATCTGTGTTGCTGATCTTTCGATCATTCGGCTGGCGGATCTAACCGAAAGATCAAGGATGGCTAACAGCGACACCTACGAAAATAGAGTAATAAGGATCACAACACGATGAATGCCAGTCATCGCCCACACTCGGACGAAAAGGACTTCATGTTGTCGCTTGCAGCGGAAATCGAGAAGAAACGTCTTTCCGGCCTTGTAGCAGAGGAGGCAATGCACTTTCCGGAATGCGAGACGGAGCATTACTTAGATGACAATCTTCATCGGTCAAGTTGGAAGATTTTCAAATCCGGTAAGAATGGCAAGAACCTCAAAGGCATGCTGAACCTTAGTGCACGAGAGGCGACGTTACCGGAAAAGGAGTTGCGGGAGCTGATCAACCGGGAGATTTGGCGAATCCTCCTATTGGTTGGAGACCGTGCTTACCACTACCGCGAACTTCATCCCGCTGTGATAAAGGGCTGGGTTCAGGTGGTCGAACGAGCTGGGTTCAAGCTGGTTGTGAGGTTTGAAGATACCGGTATTGTGCGTCAGGCGGACCTCTGGGATCTGCATCCGGCCGAACATCCGGGCGGCATCTCATAAATAGACAAATTTCGGAGAGACCCGCCCTCGAAGCGGGGCTCAGGGTCCAACCAGAAGCCGCAGACCCGTATATGAGACAAGTTCTAATCCGGAGGATGCCCGGTAAGCCACAGGGCGATACAGACAATCTCTCCAATGAGCACGCACAGCAACAGAGCCGCGCTGATCGTTTCCGCGCGTGTCCAACGCACCGCTCTTACCCTGCGTCGGCTCCCTCTACCAGGATCGATGGTCCTCGACACAAATGCCTCCTTCCACGAAATTGCCTTTAGGACGGCGGATGTCCTGAAGAGGCGGGAAAGACAGTGAGTGTTGGACAGAATGAGAACTGGTCGCACAAATCCATAAGTGGTGGTGAGGCTGAGTGTGAGTTCCGCTGATGAAGCGGGCTCACACTCTTAACGAAGCCCCAGCCCACGCACGAGACCAGATTCCCTAGAAGTGGAAGCCTACCTGTGCTGTAAGCGCCCGCGGAGTCACATAGTGTGTTCCGCTGAACGTGGAAAGAAAGTTATAAAGCGCGTAGTTGTTGGCGATGTTTATACCGGTCAGCTGCAAGCTCCATCGGTACTTCTCACCGTGAAAGAGATTGTCGTCGCCGATAGAAGCGTCGAATAAGCTGCGCGGCGCGATACGGGGCGGATCCTTATCGTCGTTTTCTGTCCCCGGAGCCGGAATCGAAACGAGGTTGGAGGTGAGTTCCGCAGCCGGGCAGGGACTCGGCAGTGGAGTGGTGGGAGTCGCCTTGATTCCGCCGCAAGCAAGACCCGCCTGGAACTGCTGGTCTGCTGTCAATCCACTTACGTCGATTCCTGGCTGCCCGTTTGGCAGCGTCACCGAATTGCCAGTGCACAGGCTGTTCGGATCCGTGACGTTGTAGCACGGCACGGAGCCGGCAACCAGGCCGCTGTCATAGCGCCAGTTGAAACCGATCCAGGGCCTGAGGAAACCCTTCCCTGGAAATTGATATTGGATGTGCGTGGTCTGGTTGAAGCGTTCGTCGTGGTCGATGCGGAAAGGATATCCGCTTTGACCAACCGTAGCCCCGGCCCCCGCTGATTGTGGGGGAAAGAAGCGGGCCGCGACCGAAGACATTACGACGAATGCGCTCAGGTTGTGAAAGTTGGGTACGTCCGCACGCAGCGCGAACCCGGGAATCTTCGAGTTGTGCCAATCGATAGGAAACGTGATGGGCGTATTACCCAGCACGCTGAAGTCAAACGCGTTGTGTGTGTATTTCCAAATGTAGTCGCCACTGAACACGAAGTACTTGCCCGCCGCCTGCTGGAACCCTGCGTGGAACTCATTGCGAAAACCGGGCTCGAGCGTTCCTGAGACGCCAGGACTGCAGAGCAGCAAAGGGGCCAGTACAGCGTTGGAACAGCCCTGGCTCGAGAGCACAAGATTCTCGTTGAAGGGCGTTTCCAGCGTGCGCGCATAGGAAACACGCAAAACGGTGCTCGTTGGCTTGACGCTGTAGGCGATACCTACGCGCGGTTCCGCCTGGCGGGCGGCTGTGAGGCCGTTGTACAAATCGCCGCGTATTCCCAGGTTGAAGAGCCAGTTGCCGGCCTTGATCTGGTCCTCGACATAGAGCGCCAGCTCTTTCACATCGGTATGTCCGAAGTAGCTATAGAGGCTGCCGCCGCGGGTGAGGTCATAGGGCGCCAACAACGAGTTGTAGGTGCCGGTGGGATTAACCGCCGGATCGTTGGAGACAAGGCCGTAGCCGGCACACTGAGTGGGGTCTGAAAACCCCGCCTGCGCGTTGCCGCTCCCATCTACGCAAGGGGAATTGTAGGTCGCTTCCACAACGCCCAGCGTGTCATTCTCGCGCAGGAAGGTTTGTTGATAGACCGCTCCCGCCTTAAAAGTATGAATTCCTTTCTGGTAGGACAGATCGGAGCGAAACCCGGCATTGGTGAGCGTCCGGTATTGCGCGATGGACGAAGTCTGCAGATTGGGTGGGCCCAGATCGGCCAGGGGGTTGCCGCTAGGATAGTAATTGTAGGCATCGCGCCGGACATAGGCGCCGAAATTCAGCACCGCTTTGCTTCCCAAAAGACGAGTATAGGTAGGTGCGATGTTGAAGGTTTCGATCTTGGAACGCTGATCGGCATCGCCGATATTGCCGAACACAGGGTCCGGACCCGAGCCCCCGCTGATGACATTCGAGACGTTCAGGTTGTCGTAGGCGTTGGGAGTCTGAAACCAGGATCGGCTGTAGTTCAGATTCAGGTGGATGGAGTCAGCCTGGGTGATCTGGTAGTCAACTCGATCGAAGAGATTTTCTTCGTTTCCTTTGGAATGGAATACGACGAACTCCGGTGGATCCAGGAAACGGCCGGTGTTCAACCCATCGAACTCGAAGAAGTTTCCCCAGTTCTTGCCTCCATAGCCGAAGTCGATGCTTCCCGTGGCCGAGCCGAATGTGCCGTAGGAACTGGTGACATCGCCCGTCGGCTTCGTCAACCCCTGCCCAGAGCGCGTGGTGGCCACGATCACCAGGCTGGTCTTTCCGCCGTATTCAGCGGGAGGCGCGCCTGAGATCACTTCGAGAGACTGAACCGCGTTCGAGGGGAGCTGGTTGGAGAAAACCTTACTCTGCTGATCGGTAATGGGCTGCCCGTCAATGGAAAAGGAATTGGATGCGTGGTCGCCAAGGCCGTGGAACAGACCGTTCGAGTCCGCGGCTACCCCCGGAGACGACAAAGTGACCAGTGAACTAAGTGAAGAGGACTGACTTTCCAGTGGCACCTTCTGAAAAAGTCCACGGTCTACGTCTGTATGAAAAGTGGAGTCGTTTTCCAGCAAGTCCGAAGAGCCTTCCACGGTGACGGTCGTCGAAGCGTTTGCCAGCTGCAAAGCGATGCTGATGTTGATCGGGACGACAGACCGCACGTCGGCATCCTGGGCCGTGCTGCCAAATCCGCTCGCCGATACTATGAGGTGGTACGGATTGAAGGGCAGATTCGTGAATCGGAAACTACCGGCGCTATCCGTCGTGGCCGTACGGGAATATCCGCTGACCGGGTTTGCAATGGTGATGGTTGCTCCGGGAACGACCGCACCAGACGGATCGGTGACGGTTCCGCTGAGAGAGCCGGAATTTGTTTGTGCCTGGACGGCCCAGGGCATTGCGGAAAATAGAAACAGCAATAGCAATGAGAGAACGCTGCGCGTAGACGTGCGCATAGAAAGCCTCCTGTGATTTACCTGAGTTGTGAGAAAGAGCTGCTAGGCGTTGGCAGTCTTGGCAGGCGGAGGCCTGGTGAAAAGGGAGAAGACGAAATAAACCTGCGTGCGAACCGGCCGCGGGGCGGTCGGCACGGGTGCCACCACCATGGTGTTGCATGGCAGGGCGTAGGAAACAGCCGGTTCAACGACCTGGTTGGCGGTATGGCACAGCGCGCAATCGGAGTGGACCGCATGGCCGTCCGTGTGCGTGTGTACAACTTGTGCGATCCCGCCAAGTGTGATGAGTGCGCAGCAGAGGAAGCCGAGCATCATCCACAGCAGGCGATGTTCTCTTAGATTACGGTTGCGCCCCGGCATAAGGGCCTCCCTGGATCCTGTTTGGTTGCGGTTCTTCTAAGCGAACGCAACGTCTACAGGCGGAGGCCGGGTGAAAAGGGAAAAGACAAAGAACAGCCCGGCGTGAACCGGCGAAAGCCAGCACACGAAGGCGGCTGCAGCCACGAGTCCACACGTCAAAACCAGCAGAATAAACAGATATATCGCCATGTGGGCGATATGGCAGAGGGCGCAGAGGGACTGCGCGGTTGCTCCGCCCGGGTGGAAATGCGCTACCTGCACACCCGCGGCGCACGCGATCAGGACGCAGCAAAGAACAGCAAGCAGCTTCCAGAATGCTTTCCGTTGGGTGCGGTAGCCGGGCATTGATGGCCAGTATAACTCAACCGCCAACGCAGACGCGCAAGTTCTAATACAAGCTTTTCGCTTCAGGCGCCTATAAACGGCGAGACAAGGAACGCCTTACCGAGAAGGCGCAAAGAATGTAAACTCCGGCTTGCGATCGACTACTTTTGGACATTCAACTTTGCGAAAGCTATTTCTGAGTGCGCGGCCTTGCAAGCTCCCCGGTGCGGTCCACGATGCCTTTGCCGGGATCACGCTTGCGGCTATGAATATTCCCCAGGCCTTGGGGTATACCAAGATTGCCGGCATGCCTGTGGTGACCGGCCTCTACTCCTTGCTGCTGCCTGCGGTGGCGTTCGCGGCACTCGGGTCATCCCGCTTTCTGGTGGTTTCCGCCGATTCTGCGACCGCCGCCATTTTCGCCAGTGGAGCCGCTGACCTGGCTTCGCCGGCCGGCGCCCAATACGTTGCCATCGCAGGGACAGTCGCATTGTTCACTGCGGGCCTCCTGCTCATCGCACGCCTGCTTAAGTTGGGCTTCATTGCCGACTTCCTCTCCCAGACCGTGCTGGTGGGCTTTCTCACCGGCGTCGGCTTCCAGGTAGGAATCGCGGTGCTTGGGGAAATGCTTGGTCTGCAAATTACTAGCCGCCGAACCGTCCTGCAACTCGGACAGGTGATTCGGAAACTGCCCCAGCTGCATCTGCCGACCCTCGCCGTTTCCGCGGTGGTGGTGTTGGTTCTGCTCTTGTTGCAGCGTTTTCTGCCCCGGCTGCCGGGCGCGCTTATCGCAGTTGCCGGCGCCATCGCGGCCAGCGCTATGTGGAACTTCAGCGGACAAGGCATCGCTGTCATTGGGTCTGTGGCCGGCGGTCTGCCGCACCTGGGAAAATTCACAATGCATTGGAGGGAGCTCCCGAAACTGCTGTCCGTGGCTGCTTCCTGTTCCATCATGATCATCACCCAGAGTGCAGCTACCGCGCGCATCTACGCTTCGCGCCATCTCCAACACCTCGATGAGAATGAGGACCTCGCCGGCCTGGCTGCGGCGAATGCCCTCGCTGGATTGAGCGGTACTTTTGTCGTCAACGGAAGTCCAACGCAGACCGCGATGGTCGAAAGCGCGGGCGCACAAAGCCAGCTGGCGCAGCTTACTACCTCGGTAGTCGTGGCGCTGGTTCTGCTCTTCCTTACCAGGCCGCTCGAATATCTGCCCCGCTGCGTTCTCGGCGCGCTGGTCTTCATCATCGCCATCCGCCTGATCAAAGTCCGCACCCTCTGGAAAATTCGCCTTGAGAGCCCGGGAGAATTTGGCCTGGCGGCAACCACGGCGGTTGTCGTGGTCGTTGCCGGCGTCGAGCAGGGAATTCTGCTGGCCATGATCCTGTCCCTGCTTCGGATTGTTCATCACAGCTATCGCCCGCATACCGGTGTGATGGTTTTAAACCAGGCCGGCCTCTGGGATTTGAAACCGGCAGCGCCCGGAGCCGTGACCGAACCTGGCCTCGTGATCTATCAGTTCGGAGCGGAACTCTTCTATGCCAATGCCAACCACTTTGCGGAAGAGGTAAAGACCATCCTGGGAATGCCGCCATCCCCCATTCGCTGGTTGATCGTAGATGCGGAGGCCATCATCCATGTGGACTACTCCGCCGCGCGCGTGATCCTGGAGCTGAACGATGAGATTCAACGCGGTGGAACGAAGCTTGGATTTGCCCGCATACACATCGGATTGAAATCCGATCTCGAGCGTCATCAGCTGTCTGAGGTCATCGGTCCGGACATGATCTTCGATCGTCTGCATGGAGCGCTTGATGCCTACCGGGCGCTTCCCAGCGCCGCGGCCGTTACTTCTGAAACAGCAACGGAGCGAAATGGATGAGATTGTCGCGCCATACCGGCCACTGATGGTGGCCGGGAGTCTCGATGGCCGTAATCGCAAAACCCTTTGCTTTCAGGCTGCCAATCACCTCCCGATTGGCCTTCAGCAGCCCGTCGTCTACCCCGCAGGCCATCCAGAACAAGCGGAAATTGGCCTGTTGCGGAGTCACGGATGGGAGTTGCGCCATGTTCTTGGCGTTGATCCCGGCGGAGAATGTGCCCACCCAGGCAAATAGCTCCGGGTGATTCAGCCCGATAAACAGGCTTTCATGGCCTCCCATGGAAAGCCCGGCAATTGCCCGGTCTTCGCGCTTCTTGGACACGTGGTAAGAGGACTCGATCTGCGGAATTATTTCGCTGAGCAGGGCTTTCTGATAGAGATCGATGCTCTGCGCGCTCACTTCCGGAGTGCGGCCAGGCTTGAGCACGGCCATGTTGCCGTACCCCAGCGGCATAACGACAATCATGGGCTTGGCCTTACCCGTTTGGATCAGGCTGTCGAGAATGAAGTTTGCTTTGCCCACCGACGACCATCCATCCGCTGCATCGCTATAGCCATGCAGCAGGTAGAGGACCGGATAGCTGCGCTTGTCTTTCGGGTTATAGCCCGGCGGCGTGTAGACATAGTAGTCGCTCTGATTGTTGGGCAGGCCAAGAACCACCTGCGAAGTGTAAAAATGGCGCGTAACCATGCCGTGCGGGATGGACTGCTGTTCCCATGGCTCTGGCGGCGTCCCTGGTATGGTGACGTCATTCCATAGGCTCAGCAGGTTGTCTCGCACGGCTGTATTTCTGGGGTCCAGGACCGGCGTTCCATCGACCATAAACCGGTAGCCGTAAATTTCCGGAGGAAGTGCAGCCGTGGTGGCCGACCACAACCCATCTGCATCCTGCTGCATGGGAGTGACTGCCCCTTCCAGCACCAGGTCAACCTTCTGGGCATTGGGCGCGCGCAGCCGAACCGTCACGCTGCCATCCGGGTGAATCTCGGGCGAGACGTAAGTCAGGCTGGCCGCATTCGTCGCCGATGGAGGAGCTGAAGGGGTCGGGGTCTGAGCGGCTCCGCAACGTGCAAAGCATGCGGCCGCGAAGAGCGATGCCTTTAGGCCAAGGGAAACCAGTCGTTTTCTCATCGGCGAAAGTCTATCAAACTCCGCTTTTGCTGGCCTCGCCCAGGATCAGTGCTACGGGTGGTACCCGGTTTCTAAAAAGTGACAAACTTAAAGTAAAATTAAGACTCTATTTCGGATCCAAAGCAGGCGACTATGCGCTCCTGGCACAAGCGTTTTGGGGTAATTGCCGGGTTTGTGATTCTGCTGCTTCTTCTTATCCTCAACACCACCGTCTTGCGCCATCAGCTTGCCGTCCAGGTAGAACACCAGGGATGGTTTAGCCACAGCAAGCGCGTTGTCCAGGCACTCCGCGATGCGGAGTCATTGATTAAGGATGCTGAGACCAGTCAACGCGGCTACCTATACACGGGCCGTGCCGAATACCTTGCTCCCTATCGTTTCGCTTCCACGCAGATCGACTCCCGCCTGCGTGAGTTAGCCGTCGACGTCGGAGATAATCCGCAAGAACAGGCGCAAGTCGCCCAACTTACGCTTTTGGCCCACCAAAAGCTCGCGGATATAACCCAAACCATCAGCCTGTTCGAGGCGGGCAAGGCCGGCGACGCGCAGGCCCTGGTAATGTCGGGCAGCGGCTTCATCCTCATGGAAAAAATCCGCTTGCTGGTGGCCCAAATGGAGCAGGGCGAGTCAGCGCTCAGCGAGTTGCGCAGAGATGCTTATCAACGAAGCATCAAGATCACCATCGCCTGTATCTATACCGCCAGCGCTATCGCCGCCTTGGGCTTGGCGTTGCTGGCGTTGTTCGTCCTGCGTGAAATGGAGAGGCGCGAGAGAGACGCCATTGCATTGCGCCAACGAGAGGAGTGGTTCCGAGTCACCCTTTCGTCGATTGGGGACGGCGTGATCGTGACCAACGAACAGGGACGTGTGTCCTTCGTAAATCCAATAGCCGAGCGGCTCACTGGAACAAGTCTGCTGGAAGCAACAGGACTGAAAGTGGGTGACGTGTTTCCTGTTTTCAACGAGACCTCCAACTTGCCTGAAGAAAATCCTGTAGATAGGATTCTGACCCGAGGGGCGGCGAGCGATCTCTCCAGTCACAGCTTGCTCAAGCAACGGAATGGTCATCTTTTGCCGATCGAAGATACTGCGGCTCCTATCCGGGACGACTCCGGAAGGCTGATTGGTGTTGTTTTGGTTTTCCACGATGCTTCCCGTGAACGAAACTTCCAGGACGTATTGCGGCGGACGGAGAAACTTGCCGCAGCCGCCCGCCTGGCGGCGACGGTTTCTCACGAAATCAACAACCCCCTGGAAGCGGTAGGTAATCTGATCTATCTTGCCCGCAGGCATCCCGCGCTCCCTCTGGCGGCAGGTGAGCAACTGCAACTGGCGGAACAGGAGCTGGCGCGGGTATCGCATATCACCCGGCAAACGCTTGGTTTTTATCGCGAATCGACCTTGCCCACTTCGGTCAACATTTCCGTTGTGGTGGAATCGATTTTGAAGCTGTATTCGAACAAGCTGCAGTACAAGCAAATCAAACTCTCGCTCGCCTTGGATCACTGCCCGCCGATTGTCGCCTTAGGCGGTGAGATTCAACAACTTGTATCCAACATCATTGCCAATGCCATTGATGCCTTGCCCCTCCATGGCACCTTGGAGATTGCTTCTTCGGTCGTTAGCCTGGCGGACGGCGCCTCGATGCGGCTCACCGTAGAGGATGATGGTCCGGGCATTTCTCCTGAAAATCTTGAGCGCATCTTCGAACCGTTTTTTACCACCAAGCAGGATGTAGGCACTGGATTGGGGCTATGGGTGTGTAAAGAAATTGCGGAGCGTCATGGTGGGATGGTCCAGGCGCAATCGAAAGACGGAAACAAGTCAACCGGGGCCGTCTTCACGATTCTGCTGCCTTATCGCGAAGTCATAGGCGGCAACGAACCAACCATCTAGTCTTGGCTTGTCATTCCCGAGAGCCTGTGACTTTTTGGCGTGAAGGGGCGGGGCTTTCAGCCCCGCCGTCAATTTGAACAGAAGAGCGGCTTCAGC